>CBAAAD010000060.1:0-6703 GCA_964658785.1 uncultured Methylobacterium sp. | reverse complement strand
CAGTGACCGCGATCGACGATCAGCCGCGGTTGCTGACCCCGTGCGGCACGTGCCCGGTCGCCACGTGCATGCGTGCCGACTCCACATTCGCCGGTGAGTCGTCGAAAAAGATGTCGGCGCCAAACGCGTCCAGAAACGGCCCCTTGTCGCGGCCGCCGAGGAAGAGCGCCTCGTCGATACGCACGCCCCACTTGCGCAGGGTGAGAATGACGCGCTTGTGGGCGGGGGCAGAGCGTGCGGTAACGAGCGCCGTGCGTATCGGCGAATCCTCGGCGGGAAACGCCGTCTGCAAGCGGTGCAATGCGGTAAGAAAGCCCTGGAACGGCCCCACGGACAGCGGCTCGGCGGCGTGCTCGGTCTCGCTGCGATGAAAGGCTTCGAGCCCCTCTTCGCGCGATACGCGCTCACCCTCGTCGCCGAAGATCACCGCGTCGCCGTCGAAGGCGATGCGCAGCTGTTCGGAGGCCCGCGGCGGCGCGGTGCTGGGCAGAATCGTGGCCGCCGCCACGCCGGCAGCAAGCGCGCGGCCGACGTCTTCGGCATTCGCCGAGAGGAAAAGGTCGGCCTTGAACGGTGCGATGTAGTCGGACGTGGGCGCACCGCTGGTGAACGCGGCGCGGCTGATCTCCAGCCCGTAATGCTGGATCGCGTTGAAAATGCGCAGCCCGGTATCGCCCGAGTTGCGCGAAAGCAGGATCACTTCCACCGGCGGCACGTTGCCGGCGAGCTTGTTGAGGCCGAGCAGTTTCTGCACCAGGGGAAAAGCTACGCCCGGCCGAAGAATCTCGTTTTCGTGATCGATCTGGAAGTTGCGGTAGGCGTCGAGCCCATCACGCTCGAACAGCGCGTGACTGTCGCCGAGATCGAAAAGCGCGCGCGAGGAAATGGCCACCACCAGACGGTTGTCGCTGACTGCACGCGCATCGTGTGCGCCCGCGATGGCCGGGTCGGCCTGGGGCATGTGGTCTGACGCAATGGATTCGTTCACGAAAGGCAGCACGGCTTGATCCGCAGCGGATCGTTGATTTCAATCTAGCACGCAGCCCGGCGTATTTCGTCAGCGTCGCTTCGGGCAGCCGGTTTCGCCTGTCGCACTCAATGCCATGAAGACACGCACTGAGATCACTCCGCCGAAGCAAACTGCTCGTCGAGAATCCGCTGTTCGAGGTTGTGCTCGGGATCGAACAGCAGCCGTACTCCCTCTCCGCCCGACTGGCGGATGGTCACCGTAAGCACGTCACGCACCTCATGAAAATCGGCCGTCGCGCTGACCGGGCGCTTGCCCGGATCGAGCACGCGCAGAGTCACTTCGGTGCGATGCGGCAGGATCGCGCCGCGCCAGCGCCGCGGGCGAAACGGGCTGATCGGGGTCAGCGCGAGCACGTTCGCATCCAGCGGCAGGATCGGCCCGTGCGCCGAGAGGTTGTAGGCGGTGGAACCGGCCGGTGTGGACACCAGAATGCCGTCGCAAACCAGCGTGTCGAGCTTCACGATGCCGTTGAGCTTTACTTCCAGATGCGTGGCCTGGTTGGTCTGGCGCAGCAGCGACACCTCGTTGAAGGCCAGCGCCGAATACTCCTTGCCGCTGACGTCAGTGACCTCCATCTGCAGCGGAAACAGCGAGGCGGTATGCGCGCGCGCTACCCGCTCGGGTAGACCATCGACCACGTGCTTGTTCATCAGAAAGCCGACCCGGCCGAGCTTCATGCCGTATACCGGCACCTCGAGCGCGTGCCAGTCGTGCAGCGTGCGCAGCATGAAGCCGTCGCCACCGAGCGCCACGATCAGCTCGGCCTTCTCCGGCGGCACGTCGCCGTAGCGTTCCACCAGTTTGCGTCGCGCCTGCTGGGCGATGCTGGTATCGCTGGCGACGAAGGCAAAACGCATGCGGATCCACCCGGCAATCAAGTGAGAGGAGAGTACACAGCATGAAGGCGCAAGACCATGCCGGCTCTTGCGCCTTCATGCAATGACCCGAGCGCCATGCGTCAGGTCAGCGGCACAAACCCATCAACCGATCGGTACTTGCGCCAGCTGCGCCAGACGACGCACCGCGACCGAGGCGATCGGGTAATCGGCGTTCTGGGTGAGGATTTCCGCCAGCATGCTGCGGGTGTACTGCAGCGTGGCGTTGTCGCGCTGCAGCCACGCCTGCACCGGCGAGATATCCGTGCGATCACTGGCCATCGCCAGCACCTGCAACGCAAGCGCGCGATGCTGATGGTTGAGCTCATCGAGCAGCGAGCCGCGCGCCTGCGCATGCCAGTGACCCTCCACCGGCAGCGCCTCGATCTGGTCACGCAGCCATTCCAGATCCAGTGCCTCACCCAGCTCGTAGAACACCTGGGCGACCTTGGCCACTGGACGACCGCTGAGCTGGGCCACCTCGGCCATGTCCAGCGCCGCGCGCAGCACCGGCATGCGCGCGAGGCGCAGGGCCAGCTCGGCGGGCAAGCCAAGGCCTTCCCACTTCTCCTGATTGCCGGAGAAGTCGCCCTTGCCGGTCGGCGTGAGCACGTCGGGAAGGGCCTGGCGCAGCTCGGACACACTGGACTGATAGCGCTCGACGTTGTCGGCGATATCCAGCGTGCCGCCGGGGCGATTGAGCAGCCAGCGCGTGAGGTGACGCAGCAGCGACCAGATCTGCATCACCGCGTCGATCTGCGTGTCCTCGGCCACCTGGCTGTCGAGCGATTCGATCTGCGCCCAGAGTTCGCGCGCGTCCAGAATCTCGCGCGCCGCCGTATACGCCTTGGCAATCGCGGCCGGACGCTGGCCGGTGTCCTCCTGCATCCGCATCATGAAGGTGGCGCCCATGCGGTTGATCGTCGAGTTGGTCACCGCCGTGGCGATGATTTCGCGCTTCAGGCGATGGCGCTGCATGTGCTCGGCGTATTTCTGGTGCAGCGGCTCGGGGAAGTAGCGCACCAGCTCCTTCGACAGATACGGATCTTCCGGCACGTCCGAATCGAGCAGCTGCTGATACAGCTTGATCTTGTCGTACGACAGCAGCACCGACAGCTCGGGCCGGGTCATGCCGACGCCGCGCGTCTTGCGCTCGGTCAGCTCGGCCTCGCTGGGCAGGTTTTCCACCTGGCGATCGAGCAGACCTTCGGCCTCCAGCGTGCGAATGAAATGCGCCAGCGAGCCGATGCGGCGCACCGACTGGTGCTCCATCAGGGTGATCGCCTGGTTCTGCCGGTAGTTGTCGAACAGCACCAGCTGACCGACTTCGTCGGTCATCGCGGCGAGCTGCTTGTTGCGCGCATCCTCGCTCAGCTCGCCGCGCTGGACCGCGTCGTTGAGCAGGATCTTGATGTTGACCTCGTGATCGGAGGTATCAACGCCAGCGGAGTTGTCGATGAAGTCGGTGTTGAGCAGCACGCCGTGCTGCGCCGCTTCGATGCGACCCTTCTGGGTCATGCCCAGGTTGCCGCCCTCACCCACCACCTTGCAACGCAGCTCGGCACCGTTGACGCGCAGCGCATTGTTGGCGCGATCACCGACGTCAGCGTGCGTTTCGCTGCTGGCCTTGACGTAGGTGCCGATGCCGCCGTTCCACAGCAGGTCGACCGGCGCCTTGAGGATCGCGCTCAGCAGATCGTTGGGCGCCATCTGCGCGACGTCGGCCTTGATGCCGAGTACGGCGCGCACTTCGGGCGTCAGTGGAATCGACTTGGCGCTGCGCGGATAGATGCCGCCACCGGCGGAAATCAGCGAGCGGTCGTAGTCGTCCCAGCTCGAACGCGGCAGCTTGAACATGCGCTCGCGCTCGGCGAAGGACGCTTCGACGTCCGGATTCGGGTCGAAGAAAATGTGGCGGTGATCGAACGCCACCACCAGCTTGATGTGTCGCGAGAGCAGCATGCCGTTGCCGAACACGTCGCCGGACATGTCGCCGATGCCAACGACAGTGAAGTACTGCGTCTGGCAGTCGCGGCCGAGCGCGCGGAAGTGGCGTTTGACCGACTCCCACGCGCCCTTGGCGGTGATGCCCATGCCCTTGTGGTCGTAACCGTTGGAGCCGCCTGACGCAAACGCATCGCCCAGCCAGTAGTTATGCTCGATAGAGATCGCGTTGGCGATATCGGAGAACGTCGCGGTGCCCTTGTCGGCGGCGACGACGAGGTACGGATCGTCCGCGTCATGGCGCACCACGTCGTGCGGGTTCACCACCTTGCCTTCGATCAGGTTGTCGGTGATGTCGAGCAGGCCGTTGATGAACAGGCGATAGCAGGCGATGCCTTCGGCCAGCTGCGCATCGCGATCACCGCCCACCGGCGCCTTCTTGACGAAGAAACCGCCCTTGGAACCAACCGGCACGATGACCGTGTTCTTGACCATCTGCGCCTTGACCAGACCCAGCACTTCGGTGCGGAAATCCTCGCGCCGGTCGGACCAGCGCAGGCCGCCGCGCGCGACGGCGCCAAAGCGCAGATGAATGCCTTCGACGCGCGGCGCGCACACCCAGATTTCGCGATACGGCACCGGCTTGGGCAGCTCGGGCACCTTGTGCGAGTCCAGCTTGTAGCTGATGTAGCCGCGATGCTCGCCGTCCCAGCGCTGGAAGAAGCTGGTGCGCAAGGTCGCGCGAATCACCGCCACGAAGCTGCGCAGAATGCGGTCTTCATCGAGGCTGGCGACGTTTTCCAGCAGCACACTGATGGCATCCTCCAGTACCTTCACCTGTTCGGCGCGCGGCAGCGACAGCGCGCTGGCCAGGTCGGTGATCAGATGCGGATGCGCGTCCTGCACGGAAGCCGGAATCAGCGCCGCCATCTCCACCACCAGCGTGTCGCTGGCTTCCTTCAAGGCATCAACGGACAGGCCCTCGCGCTGCGGATCGAACTTGGCCAGAAACAGTTCGACCAGCAGGCCGGCGATCGCCGGATACTGGTTGAGCGTGTCTTCCATGTAGGCCTGCGAGAACGTCGCGCCGGCCTGCAGCAGATACTTGCAGTAGCCGCGCAGCATCGCGATCTGACGCCAGCTCAGCTTGGCGCCGAGCACCAGCCGGTTGAAGCCGTCGTTCTCGGCGTTACCGCGCCAGATCTGCTCGAAGGCATCCTCAAACAGCGCGCCGACCTGCTCGACCGTAAAGGTCAGCTTGCCGGCCGGCTGCACTTCGAAATCCTGGATCGACAGCGGCGTCGGGTCGCTGGCAATTTCGTAGACGTGCTCGGTCAGCACGCGCAGTCCAAGGTTCTCCAGCTGCGGCAGCACTTCGGACAGCGCGATGTCGCCACCGCTGCGATAGACCTTGAAACGCAGCGTCTCCGGCGCCTGCGGCGGGTGATAGAACGACATGCGCAGCGCGTTGTCGCCCTGCAGCAGGGAGAGCTGATGAATGTCCTCCGCCGCGACCTTGGGCGCCACGTCTTCGACATAGCCGGCCGGCAGCAGTCGCGTGTAGCGGTTGGCCAGCACCACGCCCTGATGATCGCCGCGCTCGCGCACCAGCGCATCGCGCACCTCGTCATGCCAGTTGCGCACGATGCCGGCGACCTTTTGCTCCAGCTCGACCAGATCGTAGGAGAACTCATCGCCGATCTTCGGCCGCACCACAATCGTTAACTGCGCCAGCGCCGCCTCACCGAGCAGCACGGCCGACTCGCTCTGCTCACCGTGCAGCGCCGCGCCGAGCAGCGCCGCGATGCGCTCGCGTACCGTCGTGTTGAAGCGATCACGCGGCACGAATACCAGGCAGGTGAAAAAGCGGCCGTAGCGGTCGCGGCGCACGAACAGGCGCGTACGCGCACGCTGGCGCAGTTCGAGAATGCCCATGGCGGTTTCGAACAGCTCGTCTTCGGTGCTCTGAAACAGCTCCTCACGCGGCAGCGCTTCAAGCACGTGGCGCAGCGATTTGCCCGAATACGAATCGCGCTTCAGCCCGGAACGCACCAGCACGGCTTCGACGTTCTGGCGTACCAGCGGCACGTCCTGCGGTCGCGCCATATAGGCGTTGGATGAGAACAAGCCTAGGAAGCGCTGCTCGGCGACGGGACGACCGTCGGCGTCGAACTTCAGCACGCCGATGTAATCCATGTGGCCGGCGCGATGCACCGGCGAGCGCGCGTTGGTCTTGGTCAGAATGATCGCATCGGTGGCGCCGGACTGCGGCAGCTCGTTGCCGGTCAGCGAGCGCAGCGAGCGCGGCGCGATCGAGCGCTCCTGCTTGTGCAGCAGGCCCAGGCCCGAGGCATCGATGGCGCGCAGCTCCTGCTCGCCGTCGGCCTGGGCGACCTCGTATTCGCGGTAGCCGAAAAAGGTGAAGTTGTCATCGGCAATCCAGCGCAAAAATTCGCTGGCCTCCTGCACCGAGGCGGCATCCAGCGGCAGATTGCGCTGCGGCAGGTCGTGCGCAATGGCCAGCGCCATGTCGCGCATGGCGGCCCAGTCGCCAACCACCGAACGCACGTCATCCAGCGCCGCTTCCACGTGCGCCCTCAGCTGTGCCTGGGCGGCCTCGTCGGCCACGCGGTCGATCTCGAAATGCATGACCGACTCGGGCCGGCGCGCTGGCGCGGCGTCCGACTCGTCGCACAGCTGCAGCAGCTTGCCCGACGCGTCGCGCTCCACGGTGATCACGGGATGGATGACCGCGTGGATCCGCACGGTGTCGGAAAGCACCATGCTGGTGGTATCGATTAGAAACGGCATGTCGTCGGTGACGACCTGAAGCAGGCTGCGGCCGGCCGAGCCC
>CBAAAD010000059.1:0-10489 GCA_964658785.1 uncultured Methylobacterium sp. | reverse complement strand
CCTACGGCGAGGAGGTGAAGTTCGGCGGCGGCAAGGTGATCCGCGACGGCATGGGCCAGAGCCAGCGGCAGACCGCCGACTGCGCCGACACGGTGATCACCAATGCGCTGATCGTCGACCACTGGGGCATCGTCAAGGCCGACGTCGGCCTCAAGCACGGGCGCATCAGCGGCATCGGCAAGGCCGGCAACCCGGACATCCAGCCCGGCGTGACCATCGTCATCGGCCCCGGCACCGAGATCATCGCTGGCGAAGGATTGATTCTTACGGCCGGCGCCATCGACAGCCATATCCATTTCATCGCCCCGCAGCAGATCGAGGAAGCGCTGATGTCGGGCGTCACCACCATGCTCGGCGGCGGCACCGGACCAGCTACGGGCACCAATGCCACGACTTGCACACCGGGGCCCTGGCATATGCAGCGCATGCTGGAGGCGGCCGAAGCGTTTCCGATGAATCTGGGTTTTCTCGGCAAGGGCAATGCCAGCCTGCCTGAAGCGCTGCACGAACAAATCCTCGCCGGCGCGATCGGCCTGAAGCTGCACGAGGACTGGGGCACCACGCCCGCGGCGATCGACTGCGCGCTGCGCGTGGCCGACGAAACGGATACGCAAATAGCCATCCATACCGACACGCTCAATGAATCGGGTTTCGTCGAAGTGACGCTGGCCGCGTTCAAGGGCCGCACCATCCACACGTACCACACCGAGGGCGCGGGCGGTGGGCACGCGCCGGACATCATCAAGGCAGCCTCGCTGCCGAACGTGCTGCCCAGCTCGACCAACCCGACCCGGCCGTTCACCGTCAACACGCTGGACGAACACCTAGACATGCTGATGGTCTGCCATCACCTCGACCCGGGCATCGCCGAGGACGTGGCGTTCGCCGAAAGCCGTATCCGCCGCGAGACGATTGCCGCGGAGGACATCCTGCACGACCTGGGCGCGTTCTCGATGATCAGCTCCGACTCGCAGGCGATGGGCCGCGTCGGCGAGGTGATCCTGCGCACCTTCCAGACCGCGCACAAGATGAAGGTGCAGCGCGGCTCGCTGGCCGGCGACCCGGCGCGACACGACAACGGTCGGGTCAAACGCTACCTGGCCAAGGTCACGATCAACCCCGCGATCACGCACGGCATCAGCCACGAAGTGGGCTCGGTCGAAGTCGGCAAGTGGGCCGATCTGGTGCTGTGGAAGCCGGCGTTCTTCGGCGTGAAGCCCGCGCTGATTCTCAAGGGCGGCAGCATTGCGGCGGCGCCGATGGGCGACCCGAATGCCTCGATTCCCACGCCGCAGCCGGTGCACTACCGGCCGATGTTCGGCGCCTTCGGCCGCAGCCTGACGCAGAGCTCGCTGACCTTCGTATCGCAAGCGGCGCTGGATGCAGGACTGGGCGAACGACTCGGCCTGCAGAAGAAACTGGTCGCGGTGCGTAACTGCCGACACGTCGGCAAGGCCGACATGATCCACAACGCGGCGATGCCCGATATCCAGGTCGATCCGCAAACCTATGTGGTCACCGCCGATGGCGAGCGGCTGTGGTGCGAGCCGGCCGAGGTGCTGCCGATGGCGCAGCGTTACTTCCTGTTTTGAGTACCGGGTTTGAAAGCAACTTATCGTGAGGTCAGCGCATGCTGATGATCCATCGTCACCTCGATGCATCGACGAAGCGACAGGCCGGCGACGTGCCGCTCGAACTCGCGTTCGACACGCGCAAGCGCAGCCGGCACAGGCTCATCCTGCCCGACGGTCGTGAGCTCGCGTGGGCGCTGATGTCCGGCCTGATGCTGCGCCCGGGCGACCGGCTGCAGGCCGACGACGCGTCGGTGTTTGTGGTGGTGGCCGCGCCCGAACCGGTGCTGCGCGTGACGGCGGACACCGCGATCGCGTTGACGCGCGCGGCCTATCACCTGGGCAACCGGCATATCGCGGTCGAGGTTGGCGACGGCTATCTGGCGCTCACGCCCGACCTGGTGCTGCGCGACATGCTCGATCAGCTCGGCGTGCGGGTCGAGGCGATCGAGGCACCGTTCCAGCCGGAAACCGGCGCCTACGGCGGCGGCCACAAGCACGGCCACGACGCCACGTTTGCGGAAGATTACGCGCTGGCGCAGGCAGTCTTCCGCCGGCACGAGCCCAACCTTTCGCCGCTGCGCGACCCGCATGAGCGCTGATCGCTCGAGCCTGCCCGCGCTGCTGCAGCTGGCGTCGGCGGCGCTGCCGGTCGGCGCCTTCAGCCATTCGCTGGGGCTGGAGGCGGCGCTGGAAGCGGGCGTGGTGCGCGATGCCGCCAGCGCCGAACCGTGGATTGCCGATTACCTTGCGCTCGCCTGGGCCGACGGCGAGGCGCCGCTGTGGCGCACGCAGTACGCCGCGTGGCTGGCGCTGGATGAAACTACACTGCTGGCCATCAACGACCGGCTGGTCGCCATGCGCGAAACCGCCGAACTGGGCATGGAGAGCGAACAGACCGGCCGCTCGCTGGCGCTATGGCTGCAGGCGCTGCCGCAGTTGCCCGCGTTCACCGAAGCCCATCGCGCGATGCTGGGCCGACTGCATCCGCCAGCCTACGCCACCGTACACGCGTGCGCGGCGGCCGTGCTCGGCCTGAGCGAGCGCGATGCGCTGCAGGCGATGGGCTGGAGCCTGGCGGAAAACCTCACCACCGCAGCAGTGAAGCTGGTACCGCTGGGCCAGATTGCCGGACAGGCGATGCTGCGCCGCATCGCCAGCCGCCTGCCGAGCTGGGTCGAGCAAGCAATGACCCGTGAACCAAGCCAGGCCTGCAATTTCACGCCGATGCTGGGCATTCTGTCCGCGCATCACGAAACCCAATACACGAGGCTGTTCCGCTCATGAGCATCGCCACCGCATCACACACCCATGTCACCCGACCACCCCGCACGCGCGCGCTGCCGCCGCTGCGCGTGGGCATCGGCGGCCCGGTCGGCTCGGGCAAGACCACCCTGCTGGAAATGCTGTGCAAGGCCATGCGCGACCGCTACGACCTCGTGGTGATCACCAACGACATCTACACCAAGGAGGACCAGCGACTGCTCACCGTCGCCGGTGCGCTGGAACCCGAGCGCATCATGGGCGTGGAAACCGGCGGCTGCCCGCATACGGCGATCCGCGAGGACGCGTCGATCAATCTCGAAGCGATCGAACGCATGCTCGACGTCTACCCCGATGCCGACATCGTGTTTATCGAATCCGGCGGCGACAACCTGGCCGCCACGTTCTCACCAGAGCTGTCCGACCTCACCCTCTACGTGATCGACGTGGCCGGCGGCGAAAAGATTCCACGCAAGGGCGGCCCCGGCATCACGCGCTCCGACCTGCTGGTGATCAACAAGACCGATCTTGCTCCCTACGTCGGCGCCTCGCTCGAGGTGATGCGTGAGGACACCTTGCGCATGCGCGGCGACAAGCCTTTCGCGATGACCGACCTGCGCCGGCAGCACGGCCTGGATCAGATCATTCGCTTCATCGAAACGCAGGGCCTGCTGCTGCCCTGACCAGCGCTATCCACGCTGACGATCCACTGAGATAAACACGCCTGCGTCCTAGCGGGACGCTTGCGCGTGGATGCGCAGAAAACTCCGCGCGCATGGCAGTCGAAGGCTGTCATCTGCACGATGAAATTCAAGCGGGCAAGCGTCGCCGAATGATGCAGAGCATCAAAAATGCCATAGGCCATCACTATCGTTTACATAAAAATAATCAAGTTCTATTGATGATAGAGAGCGCGTAGATTCCAAAGAACGGTACGTCACACGCCAGCCACTCTTGTCCGCCAATCGCAAGGAGCCAGCACCATGAGCAACCATCGCGACAACCCGACTACCGGCATCGGTATGGCCAGGCCCGACAGCTGACGCCACCGCACCGCCGGCGCCTTACGGATGTCTGCCGCAAGGCAGTGCACCGCGACCGAGGCGCTGGCGCGTCAACCCCTCTACAACCGCAAAGCAATCAAAAAATCACTGATGCGGCTAACGGCACGCCGAGTTGGCGCTCGTAGCCAGATTCCAACGAACCAAAGGTGGAGAACATATGACCAACGAAGCGAAATGCCCGTTCAATCACGCTGCAGGCGGCGGTACGACCAACCGCGACTGGTGGCCGAACCAGCTCAACCTGAAGATCCTGCACCAGCAGTCCGCGCTGTCCGACCCGATGGGCGAGAGCTTTGACTACGCCAAGGAGTTCAACAGCCTCGATCTGGCCGCCGTGAAGAAGGACCTGCTGGCGCTGATGACCGACTCGCAAGACTGGTGGCCAGCCGACTTCGGCCACTACGGTCCGTTCTTCATCCGCATGGCCTGGCACAGTGCCGGTACCTACCGCACCGGCGACGGACGCGGAGGCGCGGGCGCCGGTCAGCAGCGTTTCGCTCCGCTGAACAGCTGGCCGGATAACGTGAGCCTGGACAAGGCACGCCGCCTGATCTGGCCGATCAAGCAGAAATACGGCCGCAAGATTTCCTGGGCCGACCTGATCGTACTCACCGGCAACGTCGCGCTGGAATCGATGGGCTTCAAGACCTTCGGCTTTGCTGGCGGCCGCGCCGACGTGTGGGAGCCGGAAGAGGACGTTTACTGGGGTTCGGAAACCAAGTGGCTCGGCGGCGACGTGCGCTACGGCAACGACATGAAAACCATGGAAAAGCCCGGGGATGGCACGCTGGTTGCCGAAGCCGAGCTGCACGGCAGCGAAAAGAGCCGCAACGAAGGCGACCGCAAGCTCGAGAACCCGCTCGCCGCGGTGCAGATGGGCCTGATCTACGTGAACCCGGAGGGTCCGGACGGCAACCCCGATCCGCTGGCCTCGGCGCACGACATCCGTGAAACCTTCGGCCGCATGGCCATGAACGACGAAGAAACCGTCGCACTGATCGCCGGCGGCCACGCCTTCGGCAAGACCCACGGCGCGGCATCGGCTGATCACGTGGGCGCCGAACCCGAAGCGGCCGGGCTGGAAGCGCAGGGTTTCGGCTGGGCCAACAGCTATGGCACCGGCAAGGGTGGGGACACCATCACCAGCGGCCTGGAAGTCACCTGGACCAGCACGCCAACGAAGTGGAGCAACGAATACTTCGAAAACATGTTCCGCTACGACTGGGAGCTGATGAAGAGCCCGGCCGGCGCACACCAGTGGCGTCCAAAGAATGGTGAAGGCGCGGGCACCATTCCCGATGCGCACGATCCGTCGAAGCGCCACGTGCCGACGATGCTGACGTCCGACCTCGCGCTGCGTTTTGATCCCGCGTATGAAAAGATCTCCCGCCGCTTCCTGGAGAATCCGGACCAGCTGGCCGACGCGTTCGCCCGCGCCTGGTTCAAGCTGACCCACCGCGACATGGGCCCGCTAGTCCGCTATCTCGGACCGGAAGTGCCTTCGGAAGAGCTGCTCTGGCAGGATCCGATTCCTGCCGTCGACCACGCGCTGGTCGATGACAAGGACATCGCTTCGCTGAAGGAAAAGATTCTGGCCTCGGGTCTCTCCGTGTCGGAGCTGGTCTCCACCGCGTGGGCCTCGGCGTCCACCTTCCGCGGCTCGGACAAGCGCGGCGGCGCCAACGGCGGACGTATCCGTCTGGCCCCGCAGAAGGACTGGAAGGTCAATGAGCCCGACCAGCTGGCCAAGGTGCTCAAAGCGCTCGAAGGCATCCAGAGCGAGTTCAACGCAGCGCAGTCCGGCGGCAAGAAAATCTCGCTGGCTGATCTTGTCGTGCTGGCCGGTGGCGTGGGTGTGGAAAAGGCGGCCAAGAATGCCGGCCACACCATCACCGTTCCGTTCACACCGGGACGCGCCGATGCCTCGCAGGAGCAGACCGACGTCGAGTCGTTCGGCTATCTCGAGCCGATCGCCGACGGCTTCCGCAACTACACCAAGGGCAAGTACCGCGTATCGGCCGAGGCACTGCTGATCGACAAGTCCGAGCTGCTGGAGCTCACCGCGCCCGAAATGACCGTACTGCTCGGCGGCCTGCGCGTGCTGAACATCAACCATGGCAAGAGCAAGCATGGCGTGTTCACCAAGCAGGCCGAAGCGCTGACCAACGACTTCTTCGTGAACCTGCTCGACATGGGCACGGAATGGAAGGCCGTCGGCGGTGGCACCGATGAGTTTGAAGGCCGCGATCGCAAGACCGGCGAAGTGAAATGGACCGGCACCCGCGTGGATCTGGTCTTCGGCTCGCACGCGCAGCTGCGCGCGCTGTCCGAAGTGTACGGAAGCTCGGACGCGAAGGAGAAATTCCTCAAGGACTTCGTCGCCGCGTGGACCAAGGTGATGAATCTGGATCGTTTCGATCTCGCGTAATGGAAGTGATGTAACCATCGTCCAGAAATTTTATGGACGGCAAAAAAAGGCGGCTCGCAAGAGCCGCCTTTTTCTTATCCAAACACCAAGATGCCTAGCAAGGATTGCAACGGAACAGCGTAGGTTGGTGATGAGCGCAGCGAATCCCAACAAGTTCGTGCAGCCGATGTTGCGTTTACGAGCCGCGCCGGGCCATGTGCTTCGCGAATGTTCGCTCCGGCACCTGCCCTCACAGTCGCTGCACTCACCCCGACCTGTAGAAGCTGAGGGAACCGATCAAGCATGCTCCGACAACGCGCCACTCATCGACAGGGCACCGCGCCGTGTCGATAGATGCACCGCGTCGTTTCGTAACCGTCAACTGCGCCATGAGATGCGCTACTCGGCGCGCGAGTCCTTCAGCCGCCGCAGGTCGCGGCGCGCGTGCTTGTCCGGGCGCGATGGCGGATGATCAAACGCCGCCCCGCTGAGCCGCCGCTGCTCCCTGAGCGCTTCGCGCGCGGTACGGCTCGCATCCGTTTCCCGATAAAGCGTCTGCGCGATACTTGCCTGGCCGCGCTTGTCGGACAGGGCCAGCACCTCGACTTGCATGCGCTCGTCGCCACGCACGAGCTTCAGAAAATCGCCCACGCGCAGCGCCTTGGCCGGCTTGCAGCCCAGCTCATTGACGTCGATCTTGCCGCCCTCGATCGCCTGCTTGGCCAGGCTGCGCGTCTTGAAAAACCGGGCGGCCCACAGCCAGACGTCCACTCGTACCTCATTCAACATTTTGTGCCCTAGTTCACACATAAAGGATATTCTGTCGCCTTCAACGTTATAAGTGAGCGAACGCCATGGAATGGAATACATCCGGCATCATCACCGGCGCCCTGCTCTTTGTCGGCGGCTACTCGCTCGGTCGCGTGGTTAAAACCCTTGAAATGGCCCGTGAGGCGCACGCACGGTGGGCGCCAGACCCCAACATTGACGAGGCGACTATCGAGGCCGCCATTCGCGCCAGAAAAAAGGTCGAAGCGATCCGGCTTTATCGTCTGCGTACGGGTGCCGGCCTGAAAGACGCCCAGCGCGCGGTCCTAGCGCTGGCGCAGCGAATCAACGTACGCCTCTGAGCGCCGCCGTCAGTCGGGCAGCGCTGACTCAGAGCGCTATTTGAAGAGGTCGTGCGCATCCGGCATCGCGATGTCAGGTATCGCGTCGTGCAATGCCTCATTCATGGGCTCCGCCGCCAGCGCGTCGGTGGCGCGCTCACGCAGCGTCAGCCGTCCGCTGCTGGTCAGCGCCTGGATACGCGCAAAAACCTCGCCGCGGCCAAACGGCTTTTTCATGAAGTCGTCGGCGCCGAAGCGCTGCACGTAAAACTGCTCGGTCGCCTGCAGGTTGCCGCTGATCATCACAATCGGAATATCGTGCGTGAGCGGCTCGCGGCGCAATGCGCGCAGCACCGCAAAACCGTTCATGCCCGGCATCACGATGTCGAGAAAGATCAGATCCGGCAGTTCGCTGGCGGCCAGCGCGATCGCTTCTTCGCCGGTGGTGGCCTTGATCACCACGTGCCCATCCTGGTTAAGCAACTTGCCGAGCACAGCGCAGATCGTGGGCGAGTCATCAACCACCAACACGTGCATGCCCTTGGGCGCGCTGCTGCGAGGCTCCGCCCGCCGATCAGCCTGACCAGCAAAAATCCGCTTGATCCGTTCGAACGAAGCCATGACGACACACTCCCCTGAGTAGGCGATCAGTCTCGGCGCAGCCGCCCCAACACGCAAGCAGCTTGGCCACTCAGGCGCCGAGCAGCCAGTTGCCGAGCGGTATGCTGATCAGCGACAGCACGATACCGGCACTGAGAATCGTATTGGCCAGCGTCGGATCCAGATCATATTCGTCGGCCAGAATCGCCGCCGAAATCATCGGCGCCATGCCCGCCTGCAGCACACCCACGGTAAGCACCAGACCATGCACGCCAGCCAGCCTGCCGATCGCCAGACAGAGCAGTGGGGCCAGCAGCAGCTTCCAGCCCAGCCCCGCCATCATCGCGCCCAGCTCGCGTTCACCGGGTCGAAACTTGAACTGCAGGCCGACCGAAAACAGCGCAAGCGGTGTCAACGTGGCGCCCAGTGGCATCAGCACGCCGTCGACAGCGCCTGCCCAGCCACCCAGCCGACCCACCACGATGCCGATCACCAGCGACACAAACGCGGGAAAGGTAAGAATCCGTTTGACGATCATTCCCGGATGCGGCGTGCGCCCCGCGTAGATCGAGGCCACCAGCACAGCGGCAGAGGCGAGCAGCGGAAAACAGCCCAGCTGATCAGCCACCACGGCAACCGTCAGGCCCTGCTTGCCGTGCAGCGCCTGGATCAACGGATACCCCACGAACGAGGTATTGCCCAGACCACCAACCAGGATCAGTGCACCGATGCGACCACGCGACCAACCTAGCCGCGGCCCCAACAGGGCAAATACCAGCCATGAGCCGAAAAAGGTGATCCACATCGTCGCCACCGGAAACCACAGCTGCGGATCGAAGACGACCTTGGGGATCAGCTCCAGCACCAGCGCCGGCAGCGCAATATTGATCACCCACCAGTTGATGCCTGGAACGATGCCGGCCGGCGGGTTGGCAAAGCGTGCGACGACCACGCCGAGCACCAGGCAGACGAACAGCAGCAACAGGGCACTCATCGGATCTCGCGTAGCGGCCACAGCAACGGCTATTAAACGCGATGCCGCGCCAGCCTGAAAGCGGCGATGGAGGCGTTCGGAGATAATCCCCCCTCCTTCGACTCGCGCCGCTGCCCATGCCGGACATCACCCATCGCGTGCACGGCCTCGCCGACGACGTCGTTTCGCCCGACTGGCCGGCGCTGCGCGTCGACGAGGTGGCGCTGCTTTTGCGCCGCTATCCCGCCCTCGGCGCGCCGCACGCCATTCGCTGGCATAGCCCGCGGCCGTTGTCCGCCGCCGTACTGGTCGACACCGATGTGGGCACCGTCTTCGTCAAACGGCATCACCGCCTGGTGCGTTCGGTGGCAACGCTAAGCGAAGAGCATCGTTTCATCGCGCACCTGCGTGCCTCAGACATGCCCATATCCGAAGTGCTCTTGGATATGGACGGCCAGACGGCCATATCCATCGGCGACTGGACTTATGAAATCCACGCCGTCGCGCAAGGCATCGACCTTTACCGCGACGCTGTCTCCTGGTCGCCGATCGGCGAACGCGGTCATGCGCGCGCGGCTGGCCGCATGCTGGCGACGCTGCACGATGCGGCCGCCGGATACGTCGCCGATCAGCGCCACACGCATATCCTGGTGGCACGCAGCGAATTGCTGGCGGCAGCCGATCCCGTGGCTGCGCTTGCTCTGCAACTGCCCGATCGGCCGGGCCTGGCCGATTACCTGCGCCGGCGCGACTGGGCAGCCGATCTGCAGCGCGTGCTCGCGCCCTGGCATGACACGCTGCCGCAGCGCGTGGCCCAACAGCCGGCGCTGTGGACGCACAATGACTGGCACGTATCCAATCTTTGCTGGAGCGACGCCGGCCCCAACGCTTGCGTTAGGTCGGTGCTGGATTTCGGACTGTCCTCGCGCACGTTTGCGCTGTTCGATCTGGCGACCGCGATCGAACGCAATGCAATCGCCTGGCTGGCGCTGGAGCAAGGCGATGGCGCCGTGCATGCCGATATCGCCCGCGCGCTGATCGACGGCTACCGCGAGATACGCGCACTGAGCGCCGACGATATCCAGCTGCTGGTCGACCTTTTGCCGCTGGTGCACGTCGACTTTGCGCTGTCCGAGGTGGAATATTTTCACGCCGTCACCGGCTCGCGCGCCAATGCAGACGTCGCCTACGACACCTTTCTGCTGGGCCACGCGGCGTGGTTCGCGACGCCGCCCGGGCAGACCCTGCTGCAGGCGATTCGCGCGCTGGCCTGACGCAGAGCCCACGTTTCGTGATTCAATAGCGGTCTTGAAGCGGGGGTGCCCGGCGTTTGCCGGGCTGAGAGAGTCCCTTGGAACCTGACCCGGTTAGTACCGGCGTAGGGAGCTTGCTGAGTCGCTGGCGTCCGTTCGGGCGCGCGGCTTGCCGTCGCTTCGTGTGTGCCACCACGAGACGATGATCGATGACTATTACCCGCAATGTTCTTACGCTCGCCATGCTGT
>CBAAAD010000058.1:4725-10513 GCA_964658785.1 uncultured Methylobacterium sp. | reverse complement strand
AGCAGCTGCAGCGCGCGCAGCGCCTGCGCAAGGCCATCGCCGAGCTGCCGCCGGGCCAGCGCGAAGCGGTCGAGCAGATGGGTCTGCACGAACGTTCGTTGAGCGAGGCGGCCGAATTGACCGGCCGCAATACGGGCGCATTGAAAGTCAATCTGCATCGCGCGCTGAAGGCGCTGCGCGAACGTTTCAACGGAGAACCGTGATCGCCATGTCCGAATCGCGACCTCAATCCGCATCGGCGTCCAGCGAGCGATCCTACGAATCGCTGATCGGACGCCTCAGCACGGAGCTGGTGCCGGTGCGCCGGCTGCCGCCACCGTCGCTGCGCACCGTGGGCTGGCTGCTTGCGGTGGCGGCCATGGCCGCGGTGCTGCTGCTGCATTACGGCGTTGCCGGCATGGCGCAGCGCTTTGCCGGTACGCCGGATCTGGCGTGGGCCGGCGTCGGCGCCGTGCTCACCGCGATCAGCGCGGCCTGGGCCGCCTTCGCGTTGAGCGTGCCGGGTCGACGCGCGGCCTGGGCATGGTTGCCGCTGCCTGCCGCGCTGCTGTGGATCGGCGCCAGCGGGCTGGGCTGTCTGCGTCAGGTCATCGCCCCGGGTACGCAGATATCGACCATGCATCAGTCGGCGGACTGCCTGGTCTTCATCATCGGTTTCTCGATACCGCTGTCCGCACTGATGGTGGTGCTGCTGCGGCGCGCTTATCCGCTGCGCCCCGTGCTCACCGCCGTGCTGGTGGGTCTGGCCAGCGCCGCCGCGTCGGCGAGCCTGCTGGAAATCTGCCACGCCTACGATGCGGCAGCGACCGATCTGCTGACTCACGCTGCAGCAGTCGGGCTAGTCGTTGCCGTCAACGCGGCGATGGGCGGGCGGCTGTTGTCGAAAGCCTGATTTCCGCGTTTTTCGCAAGACACCGCGTGCCGCAGGTTTGGTGCGGGCAGATCAGTCGCGGAAGTTGTCGAACTGTAGCGGCAGATCGACTTCCGCCTTGCGCAACAGGGCCATCGCGGTCTGCAGGTCGTCGCGCTTCTTGCCGCTGACGCGCAGCTTGTCGCCGTTGATCTGCGCCTCGACCTTGAGCTTGGCTTCCTTCATCGAGGCGATCAGCTTCTTCGCGATCGGTTGCTCGATGCCCTGCTTGACGGTGATTTTCTGCCGGGCGCCGGCGAGATTGGTTTCGACATCGGCTGCATCCAGCGCACGCAGGTCGATCTTTCGCGCGGCCAGCCGGCCGCGCAGGATGTCCATCATCTGATTGAGCTGGAACTTGCTGGCGCCGATCTGCGTGATCACGAAGTCGTCCAGCTCGAACCGGGCATCGGTGCCTTTGAAGTCGAAGCGCGTGGTGAGTTCGCGGTTGGCCTGATCCACGGCATTGGTGAGTTCGTGCTTGTCGACTTCGGAAATGACGTCAAAGGAGGGCATGGCGATAACTCTCGTGGATCGGTGCGCCAGTGTAAGCGATGCCGAACGGGCCGGCTGATGGATAATGCCGCATGACCAAGCGATTGAAATCGGCCTGCCAATCCAAGCGCGGCCGCACCATCACCATCCAGGCCGTTTGACGTGGCCGCCATCAAAACCGATGTGCTGATCATCGGCGCGGGCGCCGCCGGCCTGATGTGCGCCATCGCGGCGGGCCAGCGCGGGCGAAAAGTGCTGGTGGTCGATCACGCCAACCGCGTGGGCAAGAAAATCCTGATGTCCGGCGGCGGGCGCTGCAATTTCACCAACCTCGGCGTGACGCCGGCGCAGTACCTATCGGCCAATCCGCATTTCGCCAAGTCCGCGCTGGCGCGCTATACGCCGTGGGATTTCATCGCTTTGGTGCAAAAGCACCGCATCGCCTATCACGAGAAGGAGCTGGGCCAGCTGTTTTGCGACGACTCCTCCAAGCAGATCGTGCGCATGCTGCTGGTTGAATGCGAAGCGGCCGGCGTGACCATCGAAACCAGCTGCGAGGTAAAACGCGTGCGCAAGAACGATGGCGGTTTCAGCGTGACCACCGCGCGCGGCGACGTGCAGGCCGAATCGCTGGTGGTGGCCAGCGGCGGCCTGTCGATTCCCAGCATGGGCGCTACTGGCTTTGGTTACGAGCTGGCTCGCCAGTTTGGTCACGAGGTGCTGCCCACGCGCGCGGGACTGGTGCCGCTGACGCTGAGCGGGAAACACCAGGAGCATTACCAGGATCTGGCCGGCGTGGCTTTGCCTGTCGTGGAAACACAGGTCGGCAAACAGTCGTTTCGCGCTGGGCTCTTGTTTACGCATCGCGGCATCAGCGGTCCGTCGATCCTGCAGATTTCCTCGTACTGGCAGCCGGGGGATGACCTGCGCACCAATCTGCTGGCGGATGTCGACGCCGGCGACTGGCTGGTCGAGCAGCGCGCAGCGCGTCCGCTGGCCGAACTGAAAACCGTGCTGGGCGATGCACTGCCCAAACGGCTGGCGCAGCGACTTTGCGAGCAATGGTTCGAGAGCCGGCCGATGCGCCAGTACCGCGACGCCGAACTGAGCCAGATTGGCGACCAGCTCAACGCCTGGCCGATCACGGCCAGCGGCACCGAGGGCTATCGCACCGCGGAGGTCACCCTGGGCGGTGTCGACACCCACGGGCTATCCTCCAGCACGATGCAGTCCAGGCACGTGCCGGGCCTGTATTTCATCGGCGAAGTGGTGGACGTCACCGGCTGGCTCGGCGGTTACAACTTTCAGTGGGCGTGGGCCTCAGGGCAGGCCGCGGGCGAGGTTGCCTGAACGTTGCGCGGCGGATTTCGCATGATCTGAACACCGCAGCTGTTTCACTTCGCCGCTAATTTGACGAAGAGGAAGCATGCATGAAGGTTGGATTTATCGGTCTGGGCGCCATGGGCGCGGCGATGGCCAGCAATCTGGTCCAGGCTGGACATACGGTGACCGTGTGGAACCGCTCCGAAGCCGCCGCTGCGCCGCTGGTGTCGCTCGGTGCCAAGCTGGCACGCACGGCCGATCGCGCCGCCCAGGGCGAAGTGCTGTGCAGCATGCTGGCCAATGACAAGGCGGTGCGCGAAATCATTCTCGATAGCGGCCTGCTCGACGCGATGGACCCCGGCACGGTGCACGTGAACCACTCGACCATTTCCGTGGCGCTGGCCAGGGAGCTGGCCGAGGAACACGCCAAGCGCGGGCTGGAATATGTCGCCGCCCCCGTATTCGGCCGCCCTGATGTTGCCGCGGCGGGCAAACTGAATATCCTCGTCGCCGGCAAGTCGTCCGCGGTGGACAAGGCGCGCCCCCTGCTGGAGGCGATGTCGGTCAAGCTCTGGCCGATGGGCGATGCGCCCGAGCGCGCCAACGTGGTAAAGATTGCCGGCAACTTCATGCTGGCCACGGCGATCGAAAGCATGGCCGAGGCGTCGGCTTTGACCCGCGCTTACGACATCAGCGCCGCCGACTTCCTCGACGTGATGACCAACACCTTGTTTGCCTCGCCGGCGTATCAGGGCTACGGCAAGCTGATCGCCGAAGAGCGCTTCAAACCCGCGGGCATGAAGCTGCCGCTGGGCTTGAAGGACGTCGAACTGGCTCTGACCGCCGGCAGCAGTGCGCACGTGCCGTTGCCGCTGGCCGGCGTGGTCCGCGACAGCCTGCTCGAAGCGCTCGCTGCGGGAGACGAAGACGTCGACTGGTCGGCGCTGGCGCTGGTGTCAGCGCGTCGCGCCCGTCTGGACGAACGAAAGTAAGTCTGTATGACCGAGTCTGGGCGATGTTGAGGCCGGCCTGCGAAGGTCTTGCCTCAACCGCCCAGCGTCCAGCTCACTGTTCCATCAATGACGGTGGCGGTGCGCCCGCCGATCCACACGGCATCACCCTCGATCAGTGCGACCAATCGGGCATCGTGGCCCATCTCACGGCCCTGGCTGATGACGTAGCCGCGTGCCAGCGCACCGTTCGGTTCGACTTCCGCCAGATAGGCCGCAATGCAGCCATTGGCCGCGCCGGAGGCAGGATCTTCCACGATGCCGGCACCAGCGGCGAGCGCGCGAACAACCAGCTGATAGTTGTTATTTGAGCTGCGCGCAAAGGCACATACGCCCATGCTGTTGGTCGCCCTGGCCAGCTCGCCAATGGCCGCGTGATCGGGTTGCCATCCGCGAATGCCTGCTTCGCTTGAAATTTCGGCCAGCCACCAGCGCCGTCCGCCGTCGACCAGCGCGGGTGGCAACTGGCCCAGGTCAACTCCAGCGAGCGCGGCGCCGAGTAACGGATGGGCGTTACAGCCGCTTTGCACCACCCTCTGCGGTGGTGAAAGCAGCGACAGCTCGCGTTCGCTGCCGCTGCCTTGCACGCGAATCGGCAGCGTGCCGGCACCGCATTCCTGCCAGAGAAGACCGTCGCGCGGTTCCACCAGGCCGCACGCCAGCGCCGCGTGTGCGGTGCCGATGCTGGGATGGCCGGCAAACGGGATTTCCTTGTGCGGGGTGAACATGCGCACGCGGTAGCTGGCCTTGGGATCCTCCGGCGGCAGCAGAAACGTTGTTTCGACCAGGTTGGTCCAGCGCGCAAAGCGCTGCATGTCCTGCGTAGCCCAGTCCTTTGCATCGATGACCACGCCCAGATGATTGCCGCCGCCCAGGCTGGCGGTGAACACGTCGAGATGCAGGTAGCGAAAAGCGGTCATGGTGTCCCTTGCTGGTTGGAGCGCGGCTTTAAATAGCGAATCACGGCGGCGCGGCGATAGTTTCGCTGGCGTGAGGTCGAGGGCGATCAGCGCCGTCGCATCCGTTCCTCAGGCTTCTGAGAGTTGCCGATAAAGTCGACAAGATGCGGCGGTAACGCGAAAATGCCGCGTCTTGCCACCTCCCACGGAAACGTCCATGCCGGTCACCTTCATCATTATCGCCATCACCGGCATTGTGTCGTTCATGGCTTTGAAGAACAGCCGGCTGATGAACGATCTTATCCTGTGGCCGCCAGCGATCACCAACCAGCGCGAATATCATCGGCTGGTGACCTACGGTCTGGTGCATGCGGACTTCGGGCATCTGTTCTTCAATATGCTGACGCTGTATTTCTTCGGCCGTTCAATGGAGGGATTTTTTGCAGGACATCTGGGCGGCTTCGGGTTTGCCTTGTTCTATATCGGCGGCCTGGTGTTCTCGATTCTTCCGACGTATTTAAAGAATCGCAACAACCGCAGCTACCAAAGCCTTGGTGCGTCAGGTGCTGTATCGGCGGTCTTGTTTTCGTACATTCTGCTGGCGCCATGGCAAAAGATCATCGTGTTCGTCATACCGATGCCGGCAATCGTTTACGCCGTGCTCTACACGGGCTATTCGATCTTCATGGATCGACGCGGGCAGAGTAACGTCAACCATAGCGCGCATCTTTGGGGCGCCGCTTACGGCGTGATCTTCACGCTGCTTATGGACCAGCGTGTGCTTCCTTACTTTCTGAATCAGTTGTCGCATCCTTCGTTTTGACAGCGGATGCGCTGGATTTGAAGGGAACGTTGTGTGCGATTTTGTAGGGCTCGCCGTTAATGTCCGGGCGATTCAAGGCGCGCATACTCGCTCCGCATACAGCACCGTTTCATTGATCACTGCAGGAGAACGAACGCATGGCTATGAAAGGCAAAGCGGCAACGAAAAAATCAGCGGCAAAGAAAGCGGCATCGAAAAAGCCCGCGCTCAAGAAGGCGACGGCAAAAGCGGCTTCGCCAGCCAAGAAGATCGCGGTCAAGAAGACGCCGCCCAAAAAGGCAGCGGCGAAAAAAATCGCTGTCAAAAAGAACGCTGTGAAAAAGCCGGC
>CBAAAD010000058.1:0-4715 GCA_964658785.1 uncultured Methylobacterium sp. | reverse complement strand
CAAGCGGTTGCCAAAAAGATTGTCGCCAAGAAGCCGGCGGCCAAAAAGGTTGCGGTAAAAAAAGCCGCCACGAAAAAAGCCGCGCCAAAGAAGGTCGTGTCAAAGAAGGTCGCGCCAACGAAATTGGCGGTCAAAAAAGGCGTATCCAAAACGCCTGCCGCCAGCAAGGTCGTTGCGAAAAAAGCGGCGCCCCCCAAAGCTGGTGCCAAGCCTGCCGTCAAGAAACTCGCCAACAACGCTTCTGCGGTCGCTGCGTCGAAAAAGTCCGTAGTGGCGAAGCCCGCGGCTGCGAAGCCCGTAATCAAGAAAGCGGCTTCGTCACCCAGGAAGGCCAAAACCGTCCCGCACAAGCTTCCCGTTCTGCCCGAGCCGGAGATCCATCACATCAGCCCGGCCGAAGCGGTGGAACACATTCAGGCGCTGCTGGAAGCCAAGCAGGAGCGGGTGCGTCAGGGGCCAACCTGGCCGGGCGCGGTCACCACCCAGCCGGCAGCCAACACGCCCGATCCCCACGCGCCGACGCCCGCACCGGGCGGACTGTCGAGCGAAGCCGCTTTCGGCCACGCGCTGGCGCATGAACGCGGCGATCAGTCCAAGCGCAAAGGCTGAGCCGGACGCCAGGCAATGTTGCTCTGATGTCGGCCCGTTGATCGCTCCCGGGCACATGGCTGGCGGGTAAACGCTCGTCCGCCATGTGCCTGCACCTCACGAGGCATTCAAGCGCGTGGGACTAGCCTTTGCGTCATGGCTCCCCTTGGAGCTGGAGGCACATCATGAAACGCATGCTTACTCGCCTTGCCTTGCTTGCCGCTATCGTCGCGCTGTCCGGCTGCTACTACGACCCCGGGTACAGCTACGTTAGAAACTCCGGTTACAGCGGCGATGTGTATTACGGCCAGGCGGCACCGGTATACCAGGGTGGCTACTACGGTTCGCCGGGCTACGGCTATTACGACAATGGTTACTACGGCTGCTGCGGCGTCGGCATCGTCGGCGGCTGGTATGGCGGTTATGGTCGACCTGGTTATTACGGCGGTTATGGTGGTCGAGGTCACTACCCTGGCCGATATGGATACGGTCACGGTGAGTATGGTCATGGTGGGGGTCACTGGCAGGGACGCCCGGACTATGCCGGTGGTCATCAGGGTTACGGCGGATCGCGCGGCGGCGGTCACTACTCGCACGGCGGCTCTTCGCACGGCGGCGGCGGTCACGGTCACTAAACAGAAAGCCAAGCCTGCGGCACAATCGCCGCATGTGTCTGCCAAAGCCTGTCCTTCGTCGAACGCGTTTTTCAAGGCTCATCGCTATCGCTGCGGTGGGCCTTTTGCTTGCTGCCTGCGGCAGCCTTCGCTATTACGTGCAGGCCGTGCGCGGGCAAAGTGAGCTGGTCTTTCACCGGCGCAATGTCCGCGCGGTTGTGAGTGATCCGGGCACCGATCCAAAGCTCGCAGCGCGACTGGCGCTGGCGCAGCAGGCGCGTCGTTTCGCATCGCAGCGCCTCGGTTTGCCGGACAATCGCAGCTATACGCGTTATGTGGATCTGCATCGGCAGTACGCGGTCTGGAACGTTTTTGCTGCGCCGCGCTATTCGGTCGATCCCGTGCAGCACTGTTTTCCGGTAGCCGGTTGCGTTGGCTATCGAGGTTATTTTGCCGAGGCAGACGCCAGGGCAGATGCCGAACAGCTGCGCAGGGAGGGTAACGATGTGGAGGTCGGCGGCGTTTCGGCTTATTCCACGTTGGGATGGTTTGCCGACCCCATCCTCAGCAGCATGCTGCGCTGGGACGATGATGAGCTGGACGGCACGATCTTCCACGAGCTGGCGCATCAGCTGATCTACGTGAAGGATGACACGGCCTTCAACGAGTCGTTTGCCACTTTCGTGGAGGACGAGGGCTTGCGCCAGTGGCGTCAGTCGCGCGGACTGCCCGCGCAGAACGACCGCGCGCAGGCGATGGCTACTGGTTTTACGCAGCTGGTGATGGATCTGCGGAATCGGCTGAAGACGCTTTATGCCAGCGGCGTGGATCAGCCAGCGATGGAGGCCGGCAAGCAGCGCGAAATAGCCGCGTTTCGCGAGCGCTACGTGCAGTGGCGTGATCGCGAATGGCCGAAAGAGCATGCCTACGATGCCTGGGTGGCCGCACCGATCAACAACGCACGGCTGGTGCCGTTCGGTTTGTACGACCAGTGGACGCCCGCTTTTGCGGTGCTTTTCAAGCAGTCACACGAACAGTGGTCGGCCTTTTATCAGCGCGTGCGCGCGCTTGCACGGCAGCCGAAGGCCCGGCGGGACGCCATGCTGACGCAGTTGAACGGGCACGTCTGACGGACGGAGCGTCAGGGCTGATGCCCTGACGGCGTGGCGCGACGCTCTCTTATCGAGGCGGCCGCTGACTTGCATTCACCGGCGGGCAAACCCATGTCGTTTTCGTCGTTGCATTCGAGGTTGCCGAGCCAGCATGTCCGAGACAGCGGTTTCCGAGTTTTTCCAGCGCTTCCCCATGCGCAGGGTCAGCGAAGCCTTACTGGATGAGGTCCTGCGCGAGACGGATGCGCCGCTGAGCATCCTGTTTTTATGGGGGCGTGACTGCCCCAACTGTGATGTGGCCAAGCGCGCCCTGCTGATGGCGCAGCACCGCTTTCAATGGCCGCAGGTGCGCTGGTTGCACGATAACGTCTACGACGATGCAACGATGGCCACGCGATTCGGATTGCACGGCATTCCCGCGTTTTTCGTCTTCCGCGGCGCGCGCAAAATGGGGCGGATTACCGAGTGGCCGGGAGCCGAAGCGTTTGTCACCGCGGTAGAAAATCAGATAGCTCTGGCGGCGGTGGCGCACTGAGCCTGTCGCCTGGCTGAACGAGCGCGGGACATATACGTTGAACTCACAAGCGCCTGGACATACTCCATCCACGAATCGCCGTGATGGCGACCATAAGCGACGCAAAACATCGCGCGCTGAGGGGCTGCCTTTCCTCCCCTGGACGCAGCCTGACAAGCCCCACCGGTCCTCCCCTGGCCAGTGGGGTTTTTTTTGCCCCGAATTTGGCGGACAGGCGCGTGGGGTCCCCCGGGCACGGCTTCGACCTTGCAAGATGGATAATGAGTCAGCGCCTTCCCAATACGCATTCTTCAAACGAGTTGCCGATGATCATCGAATCGCTGCTGGATACCGACCTGTACAAATTTTCCATGATGCAGGTGGTGTTGCATCAGTATCCCGCTGCCCAGGTCGAGTACCGGTTCAAGTGTCGCAACCCCGGGATAGATCTGGTGCCTTATATCGACGAAATCCGCACCGAGCTGGCGGCCCTGTGCCAGCTGCGTTTTACGCCGGATGAGCTGTTGTACCTGCGAACCTGGCGTTTTCTGAAAAGCGATTTCGTCGATTTCCTCGATCTGTTTCATCTCAACGAGAAATACGTACAGATCACACCTTCGGCAGCCGGCAACGGCGAAATAGAGATCCGCATCCGTGGACCATGGCTGCACACGATTCTGTTCGAGGTGCCGCTGCTGGCCATCGTCAACGAGGTGTACTTTCGCCACGTAAGTGCCGGGCTGGATATGTCGGAAGGCCGGCGGCGGTTGCAGGAAAAGATGGCGCTGCTGCGCGATACGCCGGATTACGGCGGCTGTCGCATTGCCGATTACGGTACGCGGCGGCGCTATTCACGCGCCTGGCAGCGCGAGGTGGTGACTACGCTGCGCGACGGGCTGGGCACGCAGCTGACCGGCACCAGTAACGTCTTGCTGGCGCGCGACCTGGGGCTGACCCCACTGGGCACCCTGGCTCATGAGTATCTGCAGGCGCATCAGGCGCTGGGTCCACGGCTGCGGGACTCGCAGGTTGCCGCGCTGGAGGCCTGGGCGAAGGAGTACCGCGGCGACCTGGGCATCGCGCTCTCGGACGTGTACGGCTTCAGCGCCTTTCTGCGCGACTTCGACATGTACTTCTGCAAGCTCTTCGACGGCACCCGCCACGACTCCGGCGAACCGTTCGACTGGGGCGAACGGATGCTGGCGCACTATCAGGCGAACCGGGTCGATCCGCGGACCAAGGTGCTGGTTTTCAGCGACGGGCTCGATATTCCCAAGGTGATGCAGCTTTACGCCCACTTTCGCGGGCGCTGCCTGCTGGCGTTCGGCGTCGGCACGAACCTCACCAACGACGTGGGCCCGACGCCGCTCAACATCGTCATCAAGATGACCCGCTGCAACGGTCAGCCGGTCGCCAAGCTCAGCGACTCTCCGGGCAAGGACATGTGCGACGACGAGGCATATGTGACCTACCTGCGCCAGGTGTTCGACATCCCGGCCAAACAGGCGGTATAGCTCGCCCGCGCGGGGCGCGCCCCGTCAGAATGCGGGCAGCACTGCGCCGTGGTACTGCTGCTCGATGAAGGTCTTGATCTCGGGGCTGGTCAAGGCCCTTGCGAGTTTCTGCACGCGCGGATCGTCCTTGTTGTCATCGCGGCCGACGAGATAGTTCACATACGGTGAGTTCTTGTCTTCGATCAGCAGCGCGTCCTTGGTCGGATTCAGGCCGGCGGCGAGCGCGTAGTTGGTATTGATCAGCGCCATGTCCACTTCGTCCAGCGTGCGCGGCAGCATGGCGGCTTCGAGTTCGCGAAACTTCAGATGCTTCGGGTTGGCGGTAATGTCTTTCTCGGTAGCCATCTCGTCGTTCGGGTCTTTCAGCGTGATC
>CBAAAD010000057.1:7411-10550 GCA_964658785.1 uncultured Methylobacterium sp. | reverse complement strand
AACGTCGCCACCGTCCAGGCCAGGCCCAGAAAGCCGACGACCAAACGACCGATCAGACCCAGCCGCTCCTGCACCATGCGCAGCACCAGTCCGACCGTCGCGGCGATCAAGGCATAGCCAAGAATCTGCGTGATCTTGCCTCGGGCCAGCGCGAAACCGGCCGACACACTGGTCGGCTCGCCGCGTAAATGCATCAGCGCCACGCCGGTCAGCGCCGTTTGAAAAAAGATGATGACGAAGTACTGCACCAGATAAAACGCGAACATCAGCAGATACGAGCCGGCCGACATGCGCTGGTGAAAGTCCTGTCCCACATGCTCACCGCCGACCATCATCAATATGACCGGCAGCAGAAAACTCGCTGCCACTAGCAGCGTGCACGCGCCGGAGAGCAGCGGAAAGATCAGCAGCGACTTGTCCGACTGCAGAATGGCCGCGCTGGCCTTCATCAAGGCCCAGCTTCGCGAAAACTTCCCCGCCATAACTATTCTCCCCCGTGGATGACGCTGCTTTTTTAGCACCGATGGCGGCGGCGCAACAGTGAAAGAAGCGGGAGATACCTGTGGCGCGAACGCCGAAGGCGGCCCGGAGGGCGAGCGGCGCAGCCGCGAGTAAACGAAAGATCATCGGCACTTCGGCTCCGAAGCCATCCACTTATCCTGATCGGTCCAAAAGATAGGGTCCGCCGCTTAGGCGTTCGACAAATCCATCGACGTATCGACGGTCATTGGCTCGCTGTCGGCAGGAAACACTTGCCACAGTTCGCGTATGCTTTCGCCGCTGAGCGGATGCCGGAAATCCGGCGCGATATCGGCGATGGGTCGCAGCACAAAGGCGAACTGCAGCTCGTTTCGCGGTATCTGCAGATGGCCTGGGCCGTCGACGATCAGATCGTCGTAGAAGACGATATCCAAATCCAGCGTGCGGTCCGCGTAGCGCGGCACGTCGCGGCGGCGGCCGTGGCGGTCTTCCAGCGCATGCAGCCAGTCGTTCAATGCCGTCGGGGAAAGATCGGTGTCCAGTCCCACGGCGAGATTGACGAACTCCGCACCCTCGAAACCGACCGCCTTGCTGCGATAGGCGGGCGATACGGTGATCGCGCCGAAGCGCTGGCGCAGCTCATCAACAGCGGCGCGCAGATACCGCTGCGGCTCCACGTTGGAGCCAAGGCTGAGATACACGCGCGCCATCAGTCCGGCCGCGTGCCGCGTTCGATGCGCACGCCCACCGACTTGGCGCCACGCACTGCGCCGGGCTTGGACAGCTTCAGGCGCACCCAGCTAACGCCGAACTCCTCACGGATGATCAGCGCGCAGCGCTCGGCCAACGTCTCGACCAGCCCGAAGCTGGATTCGCCGACGTAGCCGATCAGGCGCTTGGACACGTCCTTGTAGTTGAGCGTATCGGCAATGTTGTCGCTGGCGGCCGGGCGGGTGTTGTCGAACGCCATTTCGATGTCGAACGACAGCGTCTGGCGCACGCGCCGTTCCCAGTCGTAGATACCGATGACGGTATCGATACGCAGGTCTTCGATGAAAACAATATCCATGGAAAGCATTGGCCGTTGGTCAGGGGCACAGGGTCGGCGAGCCGGCGTGCGGATGCAAGCCGCCGATTGCCGCAGCGGCGGTCATGCGATCATAGGCGCATGACCACCTTCCATACGCTTGCCCTCAAACCCGCCCTGCTCGCCAGCGTCGAAACGCTGGGCTATGCGGATATGACGCCGGTGCAGGCGCAGAGCCTGCCGCCCATGCTCGAAGGTCGCGACGTGATCGCGCAGGCGCAGACCGGCAGCGGCAAGACCGCCGCTTTCGGCCTCAGCCTGCTGCAGACGCTGGACGCCGACACCATTCGCCTGCAGGTGCTGGTGCTGTGCCCGACGCGCGAGCTGGCCGATCAGGTGAGCAAGGCGATCCGCCGGCTGGCCATCAATATTCCCAACGTGAAGCTGCTGACGCTGTGCGGCGGCATGCCGCTCGGCCCCCAGCTGGCCTCGCTGACCCACGACCCGCATATCGTGGTCGGTACGCCGGGTCGCGTGCAGGAGCATCTCAAGCGCGGCAGCCTGCACGGCGGCGGTATCAAGGTGCTGGTGCTGGACGAAGCCGACCGCATGCTCGACATGGGCTTCAGCGACGCCATCGACGACATCGTCGGACGCATCGCCAAACATCATCAGACCCTGCTGTTCTCCGCCACGTACCCGCAGGAGATTCGTGCGGTCAGCCAGCGCCTGCAAAAGAATCCGGTCGAGGTCACCGTGGACGCGCCGGCCGACGAAGTGCCTGCGATCGAGCAGCGCTTCCACGAAGTCGAGCCGGCACAGAAGATCGATGCGCTGGCGCAGCTGCTCGGCGGCGAGCGCGGCGCCGACGTATCCGGCCAGCAGGCGCTGGTGTTCTGCAACATGCGCCGCGAGGTGGATGCAGTCGCACTGGAACTCGACCGTCGCGGCTTCTCGGCGCTGGCCCTGCATGGCGACATGGACCAGCGCGACCGCGACGAAGTGCTGGTGCGCTTCGTCAACCACAGCTGCAGCGTGCTGGTGGCCACCGACGTCGCCGCGCGCGGGCTGGACATCGTGTCGCTGCCGCTGGTCATCAGCTACGACATCGCGCACGATCCGGAAACTCATACGCATCGCATCGGGCGCACCGGCCGCGCCGGGCAGTCGGGCCTGGCGATCACGCTGTGCGCGCCGCGCGAACGACCCAAGGCACTCAATATCGAAGAGCTCAACGGCACGCCGCTCGCCTGGCGGCCGCTGAAAGTAGCGCCGCAGCGCGCCAAGACCCTGCACCTGGCGCCGATGAAAACCCTGGTGATCGACGCAGGGCGGCAGGACAAGCTGCGCCCCGGCGACATTCTCGGCGCGCTGACCGGCGACGCCGGCCTCGACGCCAAGGACATCGGCAAGATCGACGTCTACGCCACGCGCGCCTACGTGGCCATCAGCCGCTCGCTCGCGGCCAAGGCGCTGGAGCGCCTGCGCGCCGGCAAGATCAAGGGCCGCAGCTTTCGCGTTCGCCCGCTGGGTTGAAGCACTGATTTCGAAGACACACCAAACAACGGAATGACTCCGATGATTCGACGGCTGACCTATCTCTTCGCTCTCGCCCTGCTGACCTGCTGCACG
>CBAAAD010000057.1:0-7311 GCA_964658785.1 uncultured Methylobacterium sp. | reverse complement strand
CACGATCTCGACACCTTCAAGCTGGAGCGCAGCTTCACCTACTCCGGCGAAGGCTGGGCGCTCACGCGTGACAGCAAAAAGCTGTACATGAGCGACGGCACGCCGACGCTGCGCGTGCTCAACCCGGACACGCTGCAGCAGATCGGCAGCATCAACGTCACCGCCGATGGCGAGCCGGTGAAAAACCTCAACGAGCTGGAGTGGGTGAAGGGCACGATCTACGCGAACGTGTGGCTGACCAGCAAGATCGTGTTGATCGATCCGGCCACGGGCCACGTCACCGGCATCCTCGATCTCGCCAGCCTGTTCGACGTCAACCAGCTGCCGGAGCCAGTCAACGACTGCCTCAACGGCATCGCCTACGACGCCAAGCACGATCGGCTGTTCGTCACCGGCAAGCGCTGGCCCAAACTGTTCGAGATTAAGCTGGTGAAGCAGCCGGCAACGTAAGGATTCGCCTGACTGCTCATGCTTGGCTCGACGTAGCGAGGCCAACGGCGTCACGGCGAATCGGATAGCCAGTCGCTTTTTCTGCCGTGACTGCCCGCAGCGTCGCGCCCCATTTCGACCTGCCGCATCGGCATCGCATCGATGATGCCGAACAGCTCGTTCAGTGCGATCGGCGCATGGCGCTCGAGCTTTTTGCCACCGTCCTTGCCGACGAGTATCACCCTGGGCAACGGACGCGGGGGCAGCCTGAGTTCTTCGATCAGCGCCTTGCTTGCTTCAACGCTCATGTCGCGGCCATCGCGCTGACCGTGGCCGTCAATCACCATAAATAAAACCATGTCGCGCTCCGCAAAAGCGCGCTGATTGTCCGGTTCGCTCAGTGACGTTTTCAGCTTGACCAGCACTGGGTCCGCGGCGCTTGCCGCGATGACGATAAGCGGGCGCGTTTTACCGATTTCCTCAGCCAGCGGCGCGTCACTGCTTGCTGCAAAGCTGTGCGTGCCGACGATGGACGCCGCGGCAAAGATCAACGTTCGGATAAGCATGCGAGACTCCTCGGTGAATCGGCCGGCACGGCGCACAGCGCTGCGAGGCTGCTGTCAGCAATCGGCGCTTGAGAAGGATTGCCCTGCCGCCGTGAAGCGCGAGTCAGATGAAAGGGCGAGCGACAACTGCGCACCCATCGCTGAGGTTCGAACGTGCATCAGCCCGTGCTGGCCGTGTCGGCAGCGCGAGCCATGCTCCCGCCCTGATGCAGCCACCGCGCCGCGCCGCGGCCAGCCATCAAGCCGCTGGCGAAGCACGCGGTCAGCAGATAGCCGCCGGTCGGCGCTTCCCAGTCCAGCATTTCGCCGGCGAAAAACACGCCGGGCCTTGCGCGCAGCATCAGCGCATCGTCCAGCGACTCCAGCCGCACGCCGCCGGCAGTGCTGATCGCCTCCGCCATCGGCCGGGGGCGGCGCAAGCGCAACGGCAGCGCCTTGAGCCGCGCCGCCAGCGCTACGGGATCGGCCAGCGTGGGCTTGTCGACCCGTTCGAACACCAGCGCAGCCTTGTAGGCATCCAGCCCCGCGCGACGACGCAACCAGTCGCCGATGCTGTGCTTGCCGCGCGGCGCCGCCAGCCGCTGCGCGAGTACCGCCTGCGTGTAGCCCGGCACCAGGTCCAGCGTCAGCACGGCTTCGCCGTTCTCGACGATCTGCTCGCGCAGCTCGGCGCCGATGGCGTAGATCAGGCTGCCCTCGATGCCGTACTCGGTCAGCACGAACTCGCCCTGCCGCGCATGCGCGTTGCCCTGCCGATCGGTCCAGTGCGCGATCACCGGCTTCAGCGGCGCACCGGCGTAGCGGCTGATCAGGTACTCGCTCCATGGAATTTCAAAGCCGCCGTTGGCCGGCTGCAGCGGTGCCACCGCGGCGCCCAGCTGCTGCATCGCATCGACCCAGGCACCGTCGGAGCCAAGCTGCGGCCAGCTGGCCCCGCCCAGGGCGAAGATCACCGCATCCGCTTTTACCGTGCGCTCGCCGTGCGGCGTGCCGAAGCGCAGCGCGCCATCGCCCTGCCAGCCGAGCCAGCGATGATGCACGTGAAAGCCCACGCCGGATTCGCGCAGCCGGTGCAGCCACCTGCGCAGCAGCAGCGCGGCCTTCATGTCGGCGGGAAATACGCGGCGCGAGCTGCCGACAAACGTTTCCACACCCAGCCCGCTGGCCCACTGGCGCAGGGCTTGCGCATCGAAAATGTCGAGCCAGCGGTTGACGGCCGCCTGACGTAGGCCGAAACGACTGACAAAGTCGGCCGCGGGCTCGGCGTGAGTGAGGTTGAGACCGCCTTTGCCCGCCAGCAGAAATTTTCGGCCGACCGAGCCCATGGCGTCGTAAAGATCCACCGCCACGCCGGCGGCACGCGCCGCTTCGGCAGCCATGAGCCCCGCGGGGCCACCGCCAATGATCGTCAGTCGGGGAGTGGCAGCTTTATTCATCGGTGCATGGTGGCACGTCCCCTCGACGGACCAAAGCGACAAGGCCGTTGGTGTACGCGCCACCACGCCAGCTGAAAAACTTTTCAACGATCGGACAAAACCCGCACGGTTTACGCTTTCTTTCGCATCTTAAAAACTTTTCGCTTATTACCAGATATATCTTTTCTTTGATCAACCCTCATTATCTTGAATGCGTTTTTTATATGGTTATTGCTTTTTCATATAGAAGAAATAGTGAGCCGCATACCGGATGCGCACCTGCGCTCAAGGGAGGGAGACAGTCTATATCGATCCAAACGTATTACTTTGCGAATGAGTAAGTTATTGCTGCGTGGCGGCGACATCCTTCGGCTATTCACCGGGTTAAACTCGCCAGACGCAGCACACATGGTATTTAAATTATTGTTTCTACTGAATACTTGTCTTGTAGTAATTCCTTGCGCCAGCGAGCTAAAGCGACATCTTGACGCCGCCCACGCTCGCACTTGACGCGTCTCGGAATACCACTTCGCCCTCGAAGACGATTTCGTTTTCCGGGTCATTTCAAATGACATCGCCATTGTGTGACTGCAATCACCGGATACTTCAAAAAATCCTATTGACGGTACTTGAGCAATCGCCATAACGTCGGATAGTTGGCCAATGGGGATTTTTGGCAAACGGTCCCGTCACGGCGTCGTGGTTTATTTTGGCGTCAAAATGTCAAAACGTTCGTATTGAACCTTCCAGGGATATTAAAAAAGGCTTTCACAACGCCGACGGTATCGCAGGGCAATCCAGGTAAAGTCACTGGTGTCGCGTCTGTCCGCGGCACTCCATTACATGAGGTGTTCGCGCCCCGTGCGGGGTCGTTTTGCCTCAAAACTTCGGGAGTTCCAATGCAAAAGCATTTCCGTCTCAAGCTGCTGGTTACATCGATGGCTCTGGCCGCTACGGCCGCTGTTTGTGCCACCCCCACAAGCAATGTCAGCAGCGCCTTCGTCGGGCTGGCCAAGGCACAGCATGCAACCTTGCTGCGCAAGGGCGAAGTTGTCAGCGGCCCGCTGGCCGCCTCGCAGTCCGTGCCCGTGGTCATCTCGCTTAAGCTGCGCAACCAGGACCAGCTGGACAGCTTTTTGGCGAATGCGCAGAAGCCTGGCACACCCGTCGATCAGCGCACGATGAGCCCGGAACAGTTCGCCGCGAAATTCTCGCCGACCCAGGCACAGGCACAGGCCGTGGCGGATTACCTGACCAAGGCAGGCTTCAAGAACGTGGTGATTGCTCCCAACCGTCTGCTGGTTACCGCCGACTCCACCGCCGACACCGTGCGTGCCGCCTTCCACACCACGTTTGAAAGCGTGCGCACGCCGGACGGCCGCATCGGTTACCACAACACCAGCGACGTGATGATTCCTGCCGCACTGGCGGACACCGTGTTGTCCGTCGTCGGTCTGGATACCGTGCATGTCTCGCACACGTTTGCCAAGTTTGCCAAAACCAACGCCGTGACCACCCAGGCCACCGGCACTGCCGCCGGCCATAACCCGGTCGATTTTGCGACGATCTACGGCGCCAATACCCTGGCGACGGCGTCGACCATTCCGGTCGGCATCATCGTCGAAGGCAGCCTGACCAAGGTGCTGAGCGATCTGAAAACCTTTGCCTCGAACAACGGCCTTCCCGCGGTCACGACCCAGGTCGTCGGCAGCGGCGGCAGCGACACCAGCGGCGACGGCGAATGGGATCTGGACAGCCAGGACATCGTGGGTATCTCCGGCGGCGTGCAGAAGATCGTCTTCTACGACACCACCTCGCTGACCGACGCCAACCTCACCGCCGACTACAACGCCGCGGTCACTGCCAACGCGGTGAAGGTGATCAACGTCTCGCTGGGCGAATGCGAAACCTCGGCACAGCAGGCCGGCACGGTGTCGGCCGAAGACCAGATCTTCAAGCAGGCCGTGGCGCAGGGCCAGACCTTCTCGGTCTCCTCGGGCGATTCCGGTGCGGATGAGTGCGGCACCGGCGGCGTGACGCCAAGCTGGCCCGCCAGCTCGCAGTATGTGGTCGCCGTCGGCGGCACCGAGCTGTACACCTCGGGCACCACCTGGGGCAGCGAAACCGTGTGGAACAACCTGAGCGCCAGCGAAGGCGCCACCGGCGGCAGCCCCAGCACCTTCGAGCCGCAGCCGAGCTGGCAGTCGGGCGTCGGTCAGAACGCCGGCCACACCACCCGCGGCGTGCCGGACATCGCGTTTGACGCGAGCCCGGTCAGCGGCGCGCTGGTGATCGTCGACGGCGCGGCCAACCAGCAGATCGGTGGCACCAGCCTGGCCTCGCCGCTGTTCGTCGGCTCATGGGCGCGCACCATGGCGGCCAAGGGCACCAGCCTCGGCTTTGCCGCACCGCTGATCTACAAGCTGCCGACCTCGGCCTTCCACGACGTCACCTCGGGCAACAACGCCGGCGAAACCGCCGCCGCCGGCTGGGACTACACCACCGGCTTCGGCAGCCTGATCGTGAGCCAGGTGGTTGCCAATGTCGGCAGCTCCGGCGGTGGCGGCGGCACGGGCGGCACGCCGACGGCCAACTTCAGCGACACGGTCAGCGGCCTGACAGCCACCTTCACCGACTCGTCCACCGATTCGGGCGGCACCATCAGCTCCCACGCGTGGACCTTCGGCGACGGCAGCACCTCGACGGCCACCAGCCCCAGCCACACCTACTCGGCTGCCGGCACGTACAGCGTGACCGAGACGGTGACCGACAGCGTCAGCGGCAAGACCAGCGCCAAAACCGCGTCGGTTACGGTGGCGGCGTCCGGCGGCGGCTCGTCGCAGCTGATCGTCAACGGCGGCTTTGAAACCGGCGCGGCAAGCCCATGGACGCTGAGCTCCGGCACGCTGTGCAGCAACAGCACGTGCTCCGGCGAAGTGGCACACGGCGGCAGCTACTTTGTCTGGCTTGACGGTTATGGCACCACGCACACCGACACCGCCTCGCAGACGGTCGCCATCCCCAGCGGCAAGACCACGGCTACGCTGTCGTACTACCTGCATATCGATACGGCGGAAACCGGATCGACGGCCTACGACAAGCTCACGGTGCAGGTGTTGAACAGCTCGGGCACCGTGCTCAAGACGCTTGCTACCTACTCGAACGTCAACGCAGCCAACGGCTACACCGTACATACCGCGAGCCTCGCGGCCTATGTCGGGCAGACGGTAACGATCAAGTTCACCGGCACCGAAGATTCGTCGAACCAGACGTCCTTCGTGCTGGATGATGTGACCTTGACCGTGCAGTAAGCCAAGCGGCTGGACAACGGCTCGGCAGCTGCCGTTCGTTGTCCGAAGCCTGAAACATGAAGAGCCCGGTCGCAAGACCGGGCTCTTTTTTCGCCATAGACGCGACATCGTAAGCGCCCCGCAAACCGTGCACGCGTTGTATGGTTATCGCCTTTCCCGCTGCTGGATATCCACCATGCTTCGAAGCGCGCAGGCCGTTTTCCTTTTTGCCCTGATCAGTGCAACCGCCGGCAGCGCCACGGCGGCTGACACGTTGGTCTCCACCGAACAAACCGCGCTGCATGCGCTGGCTGCTGCACCGAGCGAAACCGAATTGCGCGCCACCATCACCAAGCTGGTTGGCTTTGGCACGCGCCACACCATGTCCGACACCACCTCGAAGACGCGCGGCATCGGCGCGGCGCGTCAATGGGTGAAGTCGCGTTTCGAAGCCATCTCGCGCGATTGCGGCGGCTGCATCGAGGTAGTCACACCGGCGCAGACCTTCACCGGCAAGCGCCTGCCCACACCGACGCAAGTGATGGACATCGTGGCGATCAAGCGCGGCAAGGGCGATCCCAATCGCGTGATCGTGATGACCGGCCACCTCGATTCCCGCGTGACCGACGTGATGAACAACAAGAGCGATGCGCCCGGCGCCAACGACGATGCCTCCGGCGTCGCCGCCTTGATCGAGGCCTCGCGCCTGCTCTCCAAACAGGACAATCAGGCCACCCTGGTGTTTGCCGCGCTGTCGGGCGAAGAGCAAGGCCTCTACGGCGGCAAGGTGCTGGCCGATTACGCGGTGGCGCAGGGCTGGCAGGTGGAGGCCGATCTCAACAACGACATCGTCGGCAACAGCCGCGGCCAGAACGGCGCCATCGACAATACCTCGGTGCGCATATTCTCCGAAGGCACCAAGAGCAACGAAACGGCTGCGCAGGCAACGGCCCGAAGCTACCACGGCGGCGAGGTCGATTCGCCCTCGCGCAACATGGCGCGCTACATGGCCAGCCTTGCCGACACGTACATGCCCGATCTTCGCGTACACATGATTTATCGCACCGACCGCTACAGCCGCGGCGGCGACCAGGTGCCGTTTCTTGAGGCAGGCTTTCCCGCCGTGCGCGTGACCGAATCGCACGAGGATTACACCCGGCAGCATCAGGATCTGCGCATCGGCAAGACCGACCAGGACAAGGGCATCCACTACGGCGACACCATCGACGGCATCGACTTCCACTATCTCGCTCGCGTTACCGCGCTCAACACGCTGACGATGGCATCGCTGAGCCGCGCACCGGCGCCGCCGACCGGTGTCACCATCGAAGGCGCACTGGCCACGGACACGACCGTGAAGTGGAACAAGGTCGCCGGCGCCTCGGGCTACCGTGTGCACTGGCGCGATACCACCGCCGCGCAATGGCAGCACCAGCAAAGCGTCGGCGACCAGGATCACGCCGTGCTGAAAGACGTGGTGATCGACGACTGGTTCTTTGGCGTCTCCTCGGTATCGGCCGACGGCTACGAAAGCCCGGTCGTATTTCCGGGCGACCCGGGCAGCTTCACGCGGTCGCCAGCGCCTGCCAGCACCAGTTCGGCTCCCGGCCA
>CBAAAD010000056.1:0-10563 GCA_964658785.1 uncultured Methylobacterium sp. | reverse complement strand
CTGGCGTTGGCTCTCGCCGCCACTTCGCTGCCCAGCCACAGCGAAGACCTGCTCGATGCCTATCGCCAGGCGCGCGCCAACGACCCCGTGCTGCAGCAGGCTGACGCGACGAATCTCTCCACGCGTGAGGGCGTTCCGCAGGCGCGCGCCCTGCTGCTGCCGCAGATATCAGCCAGTTTCGGGCTGACCCAGACCAGCGGCGGAAGCTCGTCCTCCAGCAACAGCGTCACGGGCACCGCCGGCGGCACCAGCTATCTCTGCGACGGCATCGCCGCGGGAACCGGCACGTATAACTGCTCCGGCCCGCTGTCCACCGGCACGACGGGCGGCACGTCCAGCACCGGCCACGTTCGTACGCGCAACCTGTCCGGTCAGATTGACCAGGTGATCTTCGATTTCAGCAAGATTGCCGACCTCCAGGCCGCACACTCCACGGCGGATGCCAGCGAGCAGACCTATGCGTCCGCCGAGCAGGATCTGTACGTGCGCGTGGCCACCGCCTATTTCACCATCCTCACCAACGAGGACGCCCTGACCTTTGCCAAAGCCAACGAAGACGCCTATAAAAAGCAGTACGACCAGGCCGACGCACAGTACAAGGCTGGCATAGCCGCCATCACTGGCTCCTACCAGGCAAAGGCCGCGTACGAAGCGGCGAAGGCGCAGACCATCACGGCGCAGAACACGCTCAACGATGCGCGCGAGGCGTTGACCCAGATCACCGGGCAGCCGGTAGGCGATCTGAAAAAGCTGCGCGATGATCTGCCGCTTGACCCGCCTGTGCCCACCGACCCGAACGCGTGGGTGCAGGATGCCATCAAGTACAACCCGAGCATCCTTTCGCAGCAGTACACCGTCACCGCGTATGAGCATGACATCAGCGCCGCGCGCGCCGGCCACCTGCCCACGCTCAATGCCACCGCCAGCCGGGCGAAGAGCACCGAGTGGCTGCAGAACGGCAGCGCGGCGGCTTATACCGGTAACGGCCGCTTCGGCAACACGATCGGCGTAACGCTGTCGGTGCCGATCTTTTCCGGCGGTGCGGTGCAGTCGCGCGTGCGTCAGTCGATCTACCAGCGCGATGCCGCCAAGGATTCGCTGGAGTCCCAGCGCCGGCTGGTGGTGCGTACCACCCTGAACTACTACCGCTCGGTGCTGGCCGATATCGAAGAGGTCAAGTCGGGCAAGTCCGCGGTGGATTCCGGCCAGAAGGCACTCGACGCCACGCGCGCCGGGTTCAACGTCGGTACGCAAACCATCATCAACGTCCTCAACGCCATCCAGACCCTGACGTCTGCGCAGAACACGTATTCGCAGGCGCGCCATCAGCTGGTGCTGGACAAGCTCAACCTGCGCTACTCCACCGGACGGATCGAGTACAAGGACATCCAGTCTGCCAACGTGCTGCTGCAGTAACCTCGGCGCGAGCAAAGCTGCTGCTATAAGGCAGGCCGCCGCAGGAAAAACAACAGGAAAGAACGGGCCGCACGGCCCGTTTTTTTTGCGCGCTGGAGACTATTCCTGCAGCAGGCTGTCGATCATTCGCATGATCCGGTGCACGGCGCCGCGCTCACGATCAAACACCTTCTGTGCCGCCTGCCCCATCCGCTCGCGCTTGGCCGGATCGAGCAATAGTGCGAGCACGTCGTTACCCAGCGCCTCGTTGTTCGCCACGCGCTCCGCGCCGCCCTGCTGCATCAGGCTGACCGTGATTTCCTCGAAATTGAACGTATGTGGTCCGACCAGCACCGGTATCGACAAGGCCGCCGGCTCCAGCACGTTGTGTCCCCCGATCGGCACCAGACTGCCGCCGACAAAAGCGACTTCGGAGGCCGCAAAGAACGGCATCAGCCGCCCCATCGCGTCAATCACGAAGACCTGATGCATCGGTAACGGAAGACCATCGACGCTGTAGCTGGCGACGGTGAAGCCCAGGCTGCGCACGGACTGCTCGACCATGCGGAATCGCTCCGGATGACGCGGGGCCAGCAGCAGCAGCGCATCGGGCAGACGCTTGAGCACCTCCAGATGCGCCTGCAGCACGGCCAGCTCTTCGCCCTCGTGGGTACTGGCCGCCATCCACACCGGTCGCCGCGCGCCCCAGTGCTCACGCATCGCGGCGCCATCGCTGACCGCGCCGCAAGGGATCGGCATGTCGAACTTCATGTTGCCGGTGACCACCAGCTGGCGCGGATCGGCGCCCAGCAGGCGATAGCGCGCCGCGTCGGTGCGCGATTGGGCGGCGATCTGCCGAACGCAGCGCAGCGACGATCGCACCAGGCTGCGCAGCGGCTTGTAACCGCGCAGCGAGCGCTCCGACAGGCGGGCATTGACGATCATCAGCGGTATGCCGCGATTGCGGCAGGCAAAGTAGAGATTCGGCCAGATTTCCGTTTCCACGATAAGCGCCAGCTGCGGGCGCACGCGCTGCATGAAACGGTTTACCGAAAACGGCAGGTCGTAGGGCAGGTACACATGGAACACGCTGTCGCCGAACAGTTGATGCACGCGCGCCGTACCGGTTGGCGTTACCGTCGTAATCACCAGCGGCGCATTGGGGTAATCCCGCTGCAGCGCCTTGATCAGCGGCTCGGCGGCGTTGACCTCGCCCACGGACACGGCGTGGATCCAGAGGCTGCCGTTGAACCCGGGCGCGTCGAAAAATCCGAATCGCTCCGGCCAGCGCCGGTGATACGGGCGCGAACGTACGCCGCGCGCCAGCAGTCGCAACACCAGCAGCGGCGTGACCAAATACATCGCGATGGTGTACAGAAAACGCAGCAAGAGAATCCGCCGTTGAGCTGATACATCAGCCTTCAAGTATAGCGACAGCGATCTGCGCAAGCCGGATCGGGGGCTGCCGGCTACAATGACGGCAATGCCTGGAATGCCCCGCCCCCCTTTTGACCGCTCACTGCTCGCGCCGCGGCACTGGCCCGCATGGCTCGGCGTTGGTGTGATCTGGCTGATCGCGCATCTTCCCTACGCCGTGCTGCTGTGGCTGGGCCGCCGCCTCGGCGGGCTGGTGGTGCGCGTGCCCTCGGCAAGGCGACATATTGCTGAGACGAATATCGCGCTGTGCTTTCCCGAGCTGACCGCTGCGGCGCGCCGCCAGCTGGTCAACCGCAATCTGCGCGATATTGGCCTGATGCTGGTGGAGTTTGCGCTGGGCTGGATGGGTAGCGAAAAGAAGATCGCCGGCATTCCCATCGTGATCGAAGGGCTGGAGCATCTGGAGCAGGCGCGTGCCAAGGGTCAGGGTGTGCTGCTGGTCGGCGGCCACTTTTCCCATCTGGAGCTGTGCGCCCGACTCGTTTCGCAGCGCATCCGCATTTCCGGCATGTATCGAAAAATGGATTCAACGGTATTCGAGTGGGCCGTGCTGCGCGCCCGGCTCGACTATGCGACCGCCATGTTCGACAAGGACGATCTGCGCGGCACGGTCAAACACCTGCGCAGCGGCGGCACGCTCTGGTACGCGCCGGACCAGGATATGCGCAGCAAGGACAGCGTCTTTGTGCCGTTTTTCGGCGTGCCTGCCGCCACCATCACCGCGACCCATCATCTGGCGCGCCTGTCCGGCGCCGCCGTGATTCCCTTTTTCCATCATCGCCTGCCCCACGGCGATGGTTACGTTCTGCGCCTGGGCGCGCCGCTGGACAACTTTCCCAGTGCCGATGCACTGGCCGATACGGCGCGCGTAAATGGCTGCATCGAGCAGATGGTGCGCGAATCGCCCGAGCAATATCTCTGGGTACACAAGCGCTTCAAAAGTCGACCTGAAGGGCAGCCAACGCTGTATTGAGACGCGACAGATTGGCGACAGGAACTCGCCCGAGAATCGCGCATCGCTGGACCTCGCGCGCTGCCAGACGGGCAGCGCGCTGCGGGCAGCTCACGGAAGATTGCGCGTCCATGACCTCATCCACCAAAACCGATGCCGCGGCAATTCCGATTCTGATGTATCACAACATCGCATCGGCGCCGCGCGACCTCGCCGTTTATCGCAGCCTTTATGTCAGCCCCGGCGCGTTCGCGCGCCAGATGTGGCTGCTGCACAGCCTGGGCTACGTCGGCTTGTCCGTGACGGCAGCCGGGCCGTATCTGCGCGGCGAGAAGCAGGGGCGCATTGCCGTCATCACGCTGGACGATGGTTACGCCGACAATGTGCAGTCCGCGATGCCCACGCTGCAGAAATTTGGTTTCAGCGCCACCTGCTACGTGGTCAGCGGCCAGATCGGTCGATACAACAGCTGGGACGACCAGCGGCTGGGCATCCAGAAGCGACTCATGACCACCGAGCAGCTACGCGCGTGGCGCGACGGCGGCATGGAAGTCGGCGCGCACACGCGTACCCACCCCCGCCTCACCCAATGCAGCGAAGCGCAGCTAAAGGACGAAATTCACGGCTGCAAAAAGGAACTTGAAGACCGCATCGGCAGTGAGGTGACCCAGTTTTGTTATCCGTACGGCGACGAAAACGAGCGCGTGGTCGAACTGACCCGTGAAGCCGGATTCAGCGCCGCGACCACCACACATCGCGGTCGCGCCGTCGCTGGCGACGACCTGTGGCGGCTGCCGCGCATGCAGATCGCCCGACACCACGTGCTTGCGCAGTTCGCCATGAAAGTCTTTTCCGGCTACGAAGATCGACGTCGATGAAATTCCTCTTTGTCGGCACCAACCCCGAACATACCGGCGCGGCAACACACTTTGTGGCGCTGGCCCAGGCCATGGCGCAAGCCGGGCATGATGTCAGCGCGGTGGTTTATCCCGATGGCTTGATATCGCACGGCCTGGCTCGATCAAACGTGCGGCTGTATCACGCCAGGTTTCGCAATGTCTTGGATCTTCGCGGCTATCGGGCGGTGTTTGGCGCAGCCAAAGACCAGAAGCCCGACTGGCTCATTGGTAATTTCGGCAAGGAATACTGGCCGCTGATTCTCTGCGGCTGGCTGCTTGGCGCCAAGGTCGCGCTATTTCGTCACCGCACCCCGGCGATGAGTCGGGTCTCCGGCTATTTTCTACCGCGGCTTGCCCACCGATTTTTTGCCGTGTCCAAATATGCGCGACAGGCTTACATCGATAGTGGCGTTCCGGCTGAACTGGTGCAGATTCTGTATAACCCGGTCAACATGGACGTATACAAACCGGATCCCGAACAGCGCGGCCGAATGCGTCGCCAGCTCGGCATACCCGATGACGCTATCGTGGTGGGCTACTTTGGCCGCATGAGCAACGGCAAGGGTATCTTCACCCTGCTCGAAGCCGCCAATGCCGCCATGCTCGACGAACCGAAACTGCACTGCCTGTGGGTAGGCGATGGCCCCGATGCGCAGGATTTGCGCGAGCGCATCGCTGCGCACCCCGAAACATCGAACCGACATCATTTCACCGGCTGGATCGAGGACGTCCATCCTTACTACAACGCCATCTCGATGCTGGCGTTTCCTTCCAAGCGACCCGAAACCTTTGGTCGCGTGTCGGTCGAAGCGCAGGCCTGCGGCATTCCCGTTCTGGGCAGCGACGTCGGCGGGGTGAGCGAGACTATGGAGGCTGGTGTAACCGGCATACTCCTGCCAGCGGGTAATGCAGCGGTCTGGCGCGATGCGATTGCGAGCATGACGGACGCCGGCCGGCTGCATGGCATGAGCGGCGCCGCGGTCGACTTCATCAGACAGCACTTCGGTACGAGGATAATCGCGGAAGATTTCGCGCGTATCTTGAGTACGGCAGGCGCTGCGGCAACGGAAGCCCCCGGTCCAATCGCGAGCAGCCCACGCTGAGTCTAGTGCGGTCGGTACGTTGATTCTCGCTGCGCGAAGTCTTGCTTGTCATCAGGCGCAGATTTCGCTCACGCGTTTTTAATGGCCAGCCGGCGTTTCCGCATCTGCAGCGCACGTTGATAAAGACGCACGTCTTCAGCGTGAAAGGCGCGAACTTCTTGCGCAAACTCGTCCCCGACGGCCTCCTTCCGATTCACCGTTTTCGCCACGTTCTCTCGCTGCGGGCTTAGTGTCACCGAAAGAAAGCGACGGGTGAATTCGCCGAAGTCTTCCTCGTAGTGCTCGCTTATACCGATGAACGCGAAATGTTCCAGCGGAAAATGCCATAGATACTGCGCATAAATGTTTCGGAATTTTTCACTGAGGCAGAAAGCTTCCAGCGACCAGCGCTGTTCGATCACCTGACGGTGGTGCGGCGCCGCCGTATCCGGGTCGTAGCTGGCCTGCCAGTAGTGGTAGTGCGACACCAGCCGCGCGAGCGGCTCCCTCATCCAGGTGATAAAGGTCAGGTTTTGTCTCAGGCCGAGCGGGCGGTACTTCACTGGCAGAAAATGCCCGTGCACGCAGCTCACGCCTTCCAACCCCCTTGCAGCGATCGGAATACTGCGCAACAGCGCCTGCCGACAGCGCTCGAACGGTGTGTTGCTTATGGCCTGATCAGCGTAGTCGTCGCGGTAGCGTGCTCCAAAATGGTCCGACAGCGACGTTTTGAAACTTGTTCCGGCGGTCTTGGGAAGGTGCAGGGAGATGATCGTCATGACGCTTCATTTCAACGAGGGCCGCAGGATAGCCTGCGCGGTTCGACGATGGCCGGACGGCCAGATCTCGCTCGCCTGATAGCGCATTTCAACATGAAAAATCCCCGGCAGCACGCTGCCGGGGATGTCGTTGTGGTTTCCGCTCGGGCCGGTTGAAACGGCCTGAGCGGACGGTAAAGCGTTTTACTTACTTCGTGGTGACTGCCGCGGTGGCAGGCGGTGCACCGACGAATGCCCGCCAGGCGATCAGCAGATTGGTTGCATTGACCGATCCGAGGCCCGCCGCAAAGCTCCAGCCTGGCTGAGCCGGAAATGCCTTGTTGGTGGGGGTGTAGGCGGTGGGGTTGGCATCCGCCGTGGTGAGGCCGAAATTCGCTGTCAACGCCACGCCCTTGCTGTCGGTACCAGCCGGCTGCGAGGCGTAGTAGAAGCAGTTCGAGGTGGTGAACGTCGGCGATATCGAGTAGCAACCGCTGGAAATGCTGCCTCGGGTGACGTTGTGGAACACGCAGGAACTCGTACCCGTCGCACCGTTGTCGGAGTTACACGTGCTCAGCCCCGACGCATTCGGACGGAAAGCCGAGCCGTACTCGTCGGCCGCAAGCGCATAAAGCGTGGGTGCCGCATTACCCTGATCGACGGACAGACCGCGTGCCGCCAGACCCTGATCAATCAGTGCCTGAATGCCTGCAAACATCGGGGATGCCAGCGAGGTACCACCGCTGAGTTCGTACGATCCGGTAAAGCCTGGCATGCACGGATACGCATTCGTGCAGGTCAGCACGAAGGTATCGTCGCCGTAGGAACCCGCGAAGAGCGAAACGTCGGGCAGATCGCGCGACTGGTCGCGCGCGGTGTTGTACACCTGACGCTGCCATACCGGCTTGCGATCGACCGACGACGGGCCGCCGCTGCCGGCCTCGGAGGTGAAGGGCGTGTTGTTTTCGTAGGTTGTGGCACCGCGGACCGCGTCGTTGCAGAAGCCGATCGGACGGTTGTAGCCCAGCGATTTAGCAGCCACACCGTTGCCGCAGGACTGGTTCCACGGAATCTCCGGCACATACGACAGGGCCGAGCCGCCCACCACGCTTGGGGTGGGCGCAAAGTACTTGCTCGTGGTGCCGTCCAGCACGTCAGCGGTATCGGTACCGCCAACGGCGGTGACATTGGCCGACGTGGCAAAGGAGTTCGCATCCACGCCGGGAGCGCCCTGCGATCCGTTGATGAAGCCGCCATTGAAGCTCGGGTTGGAGCCGGAGTCGCCGGTGGAAACGAAGACGGAGATACCTTCCACGTCCGCCTGAGCCCACATCAGGTCGATGGCCGCCTTGCTCGCGCTGTCGGTGAACGATTCGCCGTAACCGTAGCTTGCGCTGATGATGTCCGGTCGACCCGTCGGCGCGTTGATCAGGTTGGTCGCCGCAATGAATACGCCACCGAAGAAGTTGTCGGTCGCGTACGAATACGTGCCATCGCCGTTGTTGGTGAAGCCGGCGCAGGTCGCCACGACGATATTTGCGCCCGGCGCGATTGCCGTTGACCACTCCGCGTCGAGCAGCGTTTCGCCATCATCCGGATCGTAGTATTTCGTTCCCTTGGGATTGGCAACATCCGGATCGGCGCAGTTGGATGCACCGGAGACCGGCTGCGGATGGACGATTGTAAACGTGCCGCCGAAGCGGGTCAGGTTGAACTGGCTGGTGAAATTCGTCCAGTCGCTCGCGACCATATTGTTGGTATCGACAACCGCAATGGTTACGCCCTTGCCGGTGACGCCGTTTTTGCGCAGCGTGTTGACGCCGTACATGGTGGCCAGGTCGTTAGGCACCAGCGCACGGGTACCCTGCGCGCGATTGTTGGGGTTCGGGAACTGGATGCTCTGACCTTTCACGCCGGTGCCACCGGCTGCCTGAAGGTTGAAGCGCCCGGTCGAGGGGTTACGCTGCGCCAGCTTCGATGCCGTATGCAGGGCCTTGGGATGAAAATCATTGAGCCCCATCACGCCGGACACGACGTCCTTCAGCGCGGCAGGAATGCTGATGTCGCCCGTGTTGGACACATGCTTCTCGCCGTCCACGCCAAGTGCATAGACGCTCTCCTGGGTGTGGAAAGCTTTATTAACCTGGCCAACGGTGCCGCTGAAGTCGATTTGCGACTTGTTCGGATAGACGGTGTTCACCGTGAAGCCTTCGGACTTGAGCCACGCCGTAACGGCTGAAATGTCGGCGTCCGTGACGCCATAGCTGTCACCGAACTGCTGCGGGGTCAGCCAGTGGTGAAAACGTGCCGACTTGGGATCGTGCTGATCAGCGACGAGACTGGCCAGCGCCGCCTGACGTGCAGCGCTCGGCTTGAGCACCAGCTGAAGATGGCTCATCTTCGTGGCACCGTCCAAGGCGCGCACAGGCGTCTGCTTCTGCGCGAAGCCGAGGTGCGTGTTCTGGACCGTAGCCGTCAGCTTGCTATTCACCGTTTCGGTGACTCGCGATGCCTCGCCGATACCCACGGGTGTAGCGACGCCTGCCGCTGCAGCCGGTTGCGCAAAGACGGACGCGCCTGCAAGTGCTGTCGCGATGGATGCACTGAGAATGAAATGCCCTTGTTTCATGGATAAAGCTCCCTAATCGATAAGTTGGTCAAAAATTTTCGCCACACTTGCTGGACCACTTTCCACCACTAAACCCATGGCTGGCACATTTCCCAATGCTGTCCTGGGGGTATTTCCTCGCGCCGAAGCACTCCCTTCATCCCTGGTGAAGCCGGCCTGCGCCACCGCACATCCACCCCATAAAAAGTCGAACTTAAACCCATAAATAGTTTGGGCGTATCTTGGCGAGCGCCCCCGCACCAGAGTTCATCCCAAATCTCAGCGATGCTCGAATAACTGCCGCCGGAGCCAGCCCCTCTGCATGAGTGTGCAACGCCTGCCCTCGCCCCGCAATGGCGTTCACTGAAATTTAAGCAATAAAGTTAGAAAAAAAATAATATTTGCAAATTCATATGCTTATGATTTATGTGGTTCGATAACATCCGATGCCATGCCTTGAAATACGTAATTAGTTGCAGCACTTGAAGGCCAGCATCAAGCAAAATTGGCTCATGCGCGAGATCTTAACCGCACTTTATTGCGATTAAACGGTATCTCGCTGCAGCACCAGCAAAAACGAAAGATATTTTATATGAACGTGAGCTTAACAAATAAAGAGGCCAGACGTTCAAGCTTTCCCAAATAGTGCGGTCAGCGCGGTTACGGATCGCGGCGGCGAGCTTCGTGAAGCTTCGCGTATTTGAGAAAGGCGTAGAACGCCCCGGTGACACTGGCGATGAAACCCGCCCAGCCGTTCAAAAAATAGCGTTTGCCGATGTACTGGCGGAGAAAAAATACCGGTGGATAAAGCACCATGCGCAGACCGGTGAAGCGCTGACGCTTGCGCAATTTGTAGGCCACCATGCCGGTGGTATAGCGGTTTATTTTTTCTACGCGAGTGGCAATGTCGCTGTCGCCATTGTTGACGAAGTCCGCGCCATGCAGCGTTTTTACCGGGCCGCGAACCTCAACGGCCGAGTGGACTTCGACATCGTTCATGCCGCCCTGGCGACGGTCGAACAGCCGCAGGTGCCCGTTGCGCCAGCTCCGACGGTGTTGCACCGTCCAGAACATTCGTTCGCGTCGTGGCAGCCGAAAGCCCGCGTGACGAGGCGCCACCAGCGCCGCCTCGATGACCTCGCGGGTGCCGGGTGAAAGGATTTCGTCGGCATCGAGATTGAGAATCCAGTCATGGCTGGCCATGTCGTAGGCGCGCTGCTTTTGCGGGCCGTAATCGTCGAATGGATGTTCGGCCACGCGCGCACCATGCGCCTGGGCAATCTGTAGGGTGGCGTCGGTGGAACCGGAATCGAGCACGACGATCTCGTCGGCCCAGTCCACTTCACTCAGGCAGGCATCCAGCGTGTCGGCGTTATTGAAGGTGATCACGACCACGGAGAGCGGTTCACGCGGCATGGCTGGGCATCCGCTC
>CBAAAD010000055.1:0-10723 GCA_964658785.1 uncultured Methylobacterium sp. | reverse complement strand
CTGCTGCGCGGCACGCTCTTCGGCGGAAAGCTCGCGCGCGTAGCCACCGCTGCCGGCAGCGCTCACGCCAAGCTCCAGAAATTTGGCGCCCAGCGACTCCACCTGCTCACGCGTTTCCGGCCGCACGTCGTAACCTTCGGTCTGCGCACCGAGCCGACGCGACGTGGCAATCGCCTGCAGTCCTGCCACTCCAGCACCGATCACCAGCACTTTGGATGGCCTAATGGTGCCGGCGGCGGTGGTCAGCATCGGGAAGAATTTCGGCGACGACTCCGCCGCGATCAGCATCGCGCGGTAACCGGCCACTGCTGCCTGGGAGCTGAGCACGTCCATGGCCTGTGCGCGCGTGGTGCGCGGCAGGAGCTCCAGCGAAAAGGCGGTGAGCTTGTGCGCACTCAGCGTAGCCACCCGCTCGGGGGCACCGTAAGGCCGCAGCTGGCCAACCACCATGGCGCCTTCGCGCAATTGCGACAGTACGGCATCGTCAGGCGGCAAAACGCAGGCCAGCAGGTCCGCCTGGGCCAGCACGCTGGCGGTGTCGGCAAATTCGACATCGGCGTAAAGGTTGTCCGGAAAACCCGCCGCGCGCCCTGCATCGTGTTCGAGCAGAATACGCAGGCCCTTGCCGCGCAGCTTCTTCGCCATCTCCGGCGTGATGGCTACGCGGCGTTCGCCAGCCGCGGTTTCACGCAAGGCAGCAACGGTAATCGGCATGAGACGGTTCCCCTACAGAAGGTCAGCGTATCTTAGCGGCACTCGGGCACGGAGGTTTTTCCGGGTTTGCGCCACCCGGCCGGCAGGGTAAGCTTGGCCGCCGCAAGCCGTCGCCAGAGGCCGCGTTATCGCGCATGGTGTCGGTGGTTCGGGGCTACCGGAGAACCCGATGCCTGCAACGAACTCATTCGAGCCACTGTTGACCGCCGCACGTAACGCACGCGAGCTCGCCTATGCGCCCTACTCCCGCTTTCAGGTTGGCGCGGCCTTGCTGACGAAAGACGGTCGGCATTTCAGCGGCTGCAACGTGGAAAACGCGGCCTATGGACTGTGCAACTGCGCCGAGCGCACGGCGCTTTTCAGCGCCATCGCCGCGGGCTGCAGGCCGGGGGATTTCGCGGCAATCGCCGTCATCGCCGACTGCATCGGCCCGGTCAGCCCCTGCGGCGCCTGCCGCCAGGTGATGGCCGAGCTCTGCGATCAGGAAATGCCCGTACTGCTGACCAATCTGCATGGTGAGTTTCAGCAGACGACGGTGGCTACGCTGTTGCCTGGATCGTTCAAGTTTCCAACGTCGATGTAGTCGCTCGTGTCCTATCGTTGCGTCGAAAGGAATGACGAGCGGCGACCGAGAACTGCGCAGAACACCACGCCATACCGTTTGAGAAAGCCAGACCATGTTCGACTACGCGCTGCATTTCATTCCGCTGGCTTTTGCCGCGCTGCTGCCGATCATCAATCCTGTGGGATCGGCGCTGATCTTTCTTGGCATCGTGGGACCAGAGCCGCCGCTGGTGTATCGCCAGCTGGCGCTGCGCATTGCCATCAACATGCTGATCTTCATTGCGGTGATCGAGCTGCTGGGTGCATGGATTCTGAAATTCTTCGGTATCTCGCTACCGATTCTGCAGGTAGGCGGCGGCATCACGCTGGCGGCGATGGGTTGGCGGATGCTCAACGCACCGGATGCGGCAACGCCCGCCGCCGCCACGATCGAAAGTGACAGCCATGCGGCCATCGACAAGGTTTTCTATCCACTGACCTTTCCACTGACCGTAGGCCCCGGCACGATCGTGGTGGTGCTCACGCTCAGCGCCAATGCGTCCGGCCACGGCTGGTCGGATATCTTGTTGGCCCACGTCTCCATTTTCGTGGCCTCGGCGCTGCTGGCCCTGCTGGTGTTTCTCAGCTACGGCTACGCGCCCGCGCTGGCGCGCCGGATTCCCGGGCACGCATTTAACGGCGTGCAGCGCCTGATCTCATTCATTCTGCTATGCATCGGCGTGCAGATCGCGTGGGGCGGGCTGGATACGCTGCTGCGGTCACTGCCGCATTGATGGCTGCGCACAACGACCAAAAGAAAACGGCGCCTTGGGCGCCGTTTTCTCGCGCTGCGGAGCGAGTTGCTTACTGGTATTCGGTGCCGTTGACCACGACATAGCCGGCGTGCGGCCATGAGTTGCTCGTTCCGTGGTGGGTCCAGTCGATGCCCTGGCTGTCGTCATTGTCGTAGTAGTAGCGGCCCTGCACATACGTCGTGTCGCCAACGGCGACCCACGGCCACTTGGGCGCGTTCATCCGGTCGAGATCGGAAACGATTTCGATGGTGACGCCCGAGGCAACCTGGACATAGAAATAGCCGTGATTGCCGCTGCGGGTTTTCTTGGCAGGCAGCACGGCCGTGACCATGCCGCAGACGTCCTCGGGCTGGTCGGCGCTGATCTGGCCGTTTTCAAACGCCTGCTGATCCTGCAGAAACTGCGTGTTGTTGCATGGAAATGTCTTGGTCGTTTTCGCCGGCGAGAATACGCCTGTGCTGTAGTTGTCCTGGGCATGCGCTGCCGTACCGATCATCAGTGTCGCGCCGAGCAGCGCGACTGACATGTAACGAAGCTTCATGACTACCTTCCTTTGTGCATGTTGTCCCCTGCGCCGCCAACGATAAAAGAACTCTGTGGCGATTTCTTTAAGAAAAAAAGACATCCACCATGATCGCAGTGCAGCAAAAAGCGCAGGCCGAAACTGGTGGAAATCGCACATGCACGCCGCGCGAGGCAAAGTCGCCATGACTACGTCTTGCCGGTTAGCATGGGGCTCCAAGCATTCGCGCTATCGAGCCTTCGCATGTCCGAACCACTCTCGCTGCTGATGCAGCGCCATTCCACGCCATCGCGTCAGCTCGGCGAGCCGGCACCCGACAAGGATCAACTCAAAGCGCTGTTGAAGGCGGCCATTCGCGTGCCCGATCACGGCAAGCTCGTGCCGTTTCGCCTGATCAAGCTGAAGGGCAAATCGAAACTGCGCTTTGGTGAAATGGTTGCCGATATCGCCGCGCGCAACGATCCGGACATGTCCGAAGCGAAGCTGGACAAGGAGCGCCATCGCTACACGTTTGCGCCGCTGGTGCTGGTACTGGTGGCCTGCATCGACGGGCACAGCAAGGTTCCCGCGATCGAACAGCAGCTGACGGCCGGCTGCGTCGCGCAGAACATTCTGCTTGGTGCGTTTGAACTCGGCATCGGCGCGCAGTGGCTGACCGGCTGGGCCGCCTACGATGCCAGCGTGGCGAAGCTGTTGAAGCTGAAAGACAACGAGCAGGTGATTGCCTTTATCCATATGGGCACACCGCAGATCGATGTGCCCGATCGCGATCGCCCCGCGCTGAAGAGCCTGCTGAGCACATGGAAGCCGTAAACGCGGCCGCCGTCGGCATGCCGGCGGCACATCTGGTCGACGGCAGCCTGTACGTCTTTCGCGCCTGGCATTCGATGCCCAACGAATTTTTTGATGTCGACGGGCACCCGGTGAACGCCGTGCACGGCTACACGCGCTTTCTGTGCGAACTGCTGGAACGCGCCCAGCCCGAACACATCGCGGTCGCATTCGACGCCTCGCTGACAAGCTCGTTTCGCAACGCCATCTATCCCGCGTACAAGGCTAACCGCGAACTGCCGCCGCCGGATCTGGAGCGGCAGTTCCTGCAGTGCCGCGCCATTACCGAGGCGCTCGGCATCCACCTGATGATCGACCACAGCTTTGAAGCCGACGATCTGATCGGCAGCACGGTGTGGAATTTTCGCGCGCTGGGCTGGCGCAGCGTGATCGTGTCGGCCGACAAGGACTTCGGCCAGCTGCTCGGCGAACACGACGAGCAGTGGGACTACGCACGCGGCATGCGCTGGGGGCCGGCCGGCGTTTACGAGCGGCTTGGCGTGCATCCGCATCAGGTCGCTGATTATCTTGCCCTGTGCGGCGACGCGGTGGACAACATTCCCGGCGTACCCGGCGTGGGCGCAAAAACCGCCGCCGTGCTGCTGGCGCATTTCGGCAGCCTGGACGTGCTGCTCGAACGCATCGATGAAGTCGGTTTCCTGCGTTTTCGCGGCGCCGCGGCCTGCGCGCTGAAGCTGCGCGAACACGGCGAAAAAGCGCGGCTGTATCGTCGACTCACGCGCATCGCGCTCGACGCGCCCGGCGCCAGCGCCGCCGATACCCTGCGGCGCAAGCCCGATGCGCAAAACCGCCTCGACCCTCTCTGCGACCAGCTCGGCTTCGGCGCGTTCACGCGCAGCCGGCTGCGCTCATTGCTCCGATAACTCACCACACCGCGTTGAACAAGCCCATGACCGAAATCACCAAACGCCTGCCACCCGACGCCGACACGCCGCCCGAAACGCTGTATGAAGGCCGCTGGCTGAGCCTGCGCAAGCGCGGCCGGTGGGAGTACGCCGAGCGCACCAATCCCGCCGGCGCGGTGATCATCATTGCGCTCACCCCCGACGACAAGCTGCTGTTCGTCGAGCAGTACCGCGTGCCGATTCAGCAGCGCACGATCGAGATGCCGGCGGGCCTGGTCGGTGATATGGCCGGACAGGCCGACGAGAGCGCGCTGCTGGCCGCGCGGCGCGAGCTCGAAGAAGAAACCGGCTATCGCTGCCAGCGCGTGGAGTTCATTCATCGTGGCCCGTCGTCATCGGGCATGAGCACCGAGATGATCGCCTTTGTACGCGCCTACAATCTGGAAAAAGTCAGCGCCGGCGGCGGTGACGAATCGGAGAACATCATCGTGCACGAAGTCCCGCGCCGCGACGCAGGCGCGTGGCTTTTCGCGCGCGCCGACGAAGGCTACTCCATCGATCCGAAGCTGTTCGCCGGCCTGTGGTTTATCGAGCACGAAGGCCAGTTTGGCCAGGCATGAATAGCCGTCCAAACGATTCGCACCTGCGGACGGCTGTGACCCCGCTCGAAGGCTAGGCATAAGCGCGAAAAGCGCTGGATGGCCGTCAGAGCCGATCAGTCGCCCGTCGCTTGTGCCAGCGCAATCGCCAGACGGCCAGCGCTGCGCAGAGCAGGGTCAGCAGCAACCACGCGGCCATGGTCCACGCGTCATGGCCGAGCCACAGCACGGTCGACACGGCGCCAACCAGCATGGCACCCAGGCCGAGCGCCAGCAGCGGATCGCGGCGGCGATGGCGTGCCACCAGCATCACGAACGCGCCCAGTGACGCCAGCAACACCGCAGCGATGCGGCGAACGACGACGTGGTCCGGCGGTATCGGCATATCGGGCAACAGGTTGATCAGCGGGACATCGCCAATCTCGATGTCATAGCCTTTGCCGTCGGCCGCATCGGCGGCGGGCACCAGTTGGTCGCCATCGATGCGCGCGAACACGGTGATCGGCTGCAGCGGAATCTTTTCCCAGCTCACGCGCAAATCACCGACTCGCGGAGAGTCGGGCTGCGAGCTGGTGGTCAGGTAATTCTGGTTGGGTCCAAAGCTCGCCGCGAGATTGACCGGCAGCGACTTCATGTCCGGCTGCACCACGGCGGTGCCCGGCAGCGCGCGTATCAGTTCCCGCGAGAGCCTGAAACCGCCGATCTGCACGAGGCCGGCCTCGAATTTCTTTTTCGTGATGGGAAAGCTGGCGGGGTTGGTGTGACCGGCAGGCTGCGCGAAGCCGCTGGCATCGATCAGATGATCCACCCAGGCCATTTCGTAGCTGACTTCGTTGCCGAAGTGAAGCTCGCGCCACTGGAACATTTCCGCGTGACGCACCAGCACCGGCGTGTCCGCCTTCAGGCCAAACTCCGGGTCACTCGGCGGCTCCACCACGCTGGGCGTGCCGGCAATCCTCGCCATACGACCATACTGGCCGGCCTGCAGACTGGCATCGTTGCCAAAATCGATCATCTCGCCACCGTGGCGTTCCGCCGCCACGCGGTAAGCCATCAGGCCGTGGGCAGTCAGCGCCGTCAGTCCCACCCCGGCGAGTATCAGCAGTACGCCGATGACGTGCAGCATCAGGCATCGTAGTGACGCACCGCCAAACAGCCTCATCGATCAATGCCCGTCACGCGCAGCGTAAGCATGCGGCGGCCAGCGGCACGTGCCATCACCCGACTACTGCACTTTGCCCAGGCCGGACGGATGACGTGGATCGCTTGCGGCGTCGAGCTGGTTGGCCTTGCGATCCCAGGTGACCACGTTCATGTAGCCCCATGATTCGCGCTGCTTCAGCGCATAGCCCATCGCCGTCAGCGCATCGCTGGTTGGCTGATCGAAGGTGCCCGCTTCGACCATCACCTCATCCGGCAGGTACTGATGGTGATAGCGTTTGTCGGCGACGATCTGCTTGGCGGTTTCGCCATCGATGAAATGCAGGATGCCTTCGAGCACCTGGGTGATGATGGTGGAACCGCCCGGCGAGCCGATCACCGCCGTGCGATCGGCGCCGATCACGATGCTCGGTGACATCGACGACAGCGGGCGCTTGCCGCCCTTGGGCGCATTGGCCACGCTGCCGAGCAGACCGTAGACGTTGGGCTTGTTCGGCACCAGCGCGAAGTCGTCCATTTCGTCGTTCAGCAGCACACCCGTACCTGCGGCGACAAACGTCGAACCCAGCACGTAATTCACCGTCGAGGTGATGCCAACCATGTTGCCGTCGGCGTCGATGATCGAAAAATGCGTGGTGTGCATGCCGGGCTGACTGGCCTCGGCTACCGGCAGCATGGACGACGGCGTGGCCTTGTCAGGCAGGATACTCTGACGCAGGCCGTCGGCATAAAACGGCGACAGCAGCATCTGCAGCGGCATGCTGACAAAATCCGGGTCGCCCAGATAATCGTTGTGATCGCGGAACGCGCGACGCATCGCCTCGACGATGTAATGCACCTGATGCGCCTGATCGAGCTTGGCCAGATCCACGCCGGAAAGGATGTTCAAGATCTCCGCAATCGCCACGCCACCGGACGACGGCGGCGGCGCGGTAATGATGCGATAGCCGCGGTAGTTCACCGTGATCGGCGTGCGCTCCTTGGCCTGATAACTGGCCAGATCGGCGAGCGTCCAGTTGCCACCGGCCGCTTTCACGGCGGCGATCAGCTTGCTCGCGGTTTCGCCGTGATAGAAACCGTCGTTGCCTTTGGCCGCAATCAGTTCGAGCGTGCGCGCCTGATCGGGATCACGCCAGGTCGCGCCCTGCGCCGGCGGCGCGCCGTTGGGCAGGTATTTGGCCGCCGAGGCGGGCCAGCGCTGCAGATCTTTTTGCTGCTCGCTGATGGCGCCCAGCAGGCGCGGATCAGGCTGAAAACCGTCACGCGCAATGCGGATGGCCGGCGCCAGCGACTGCTGCAGTGACAGCTTGCCGTAGCGCTTGGCGATCAGCACCAGGCCCGCCGGCTCGCCTGGAATCCCAGCCGACAGTGGACCCTTCAACGCGGTATCGCGATTGGGGCTGCCGTCGGGGTTGAGGTAATCCTTGCTGTTGACCGCCGCCGGCGCGGTTTCGCGGGCGTCGATAAAGGTGTCCTTGTTGTCTTTCGCCCGGTGCAGCACGGCCATGAATCCGCCGCCGATGCCGGAGCTCTCCGGCTCGACCACCGACAGCGCAGCCGCTACCGCAATTGCCGCGTCAAACGCATTGCCGCCCTTGGCCAGCACTTCGAGGCCGGCATTGGTGGCGAGAAAATTGGCGCTGGCTATCGCCGCGTGCCCGGGCCGCTGGCTGGCGCCGGAGGGGACCGAAGTTTTCGCCGCGGAGGGCGCGGAATCCCTGGGCGATACATCGGCGGCGCAGGCGATGCCTGTCGCCATGACCAGGCCGGCGAAAAACAGGCCGCGCGACAGTGCGCGCCAGCGCAGCGATACCTTCATGCAGCGGACTCCTTGGCCATCAGGTGCTGATATTTGAGATCGAGCTGCTCGTGCGACTCGGTATGTTCGGGATCGGTGATGATGCATTCGACCGGACACACCACTACACACTGCGGTTCGTCGTGATGACCGACGCACTCGGTGCACAGATCCGGGTCGATGACATAAAACTCCTCACCCAGCGAAATCGCCTTGTTCGGACAAGCCGGCTCACAGACGTCGCAGTTGACGCAGGTATCGAGGATTTTGAGAGACATGCATTGAATAATACATGCTGGGGACATGATCCCCGAGGGGTAATGGCTCAGAACTCGTGCAGGATGGCGTTCACTGTAGTCGTGCTGGCTAGACGCCTGTCCGGCGTGCATTCTCCATATGAACACGTGCGCAGAAAACAGCAAGGCCGTGGCCGCGCTGGTAGGCGGCCACGGCCCTGCATATGGCGAACTGTTACATCGCCACGAAGTGGAACGTGGCGCCGCTGGGCTTGATCGCGTCGGTCACCCGCTGCTCGTCGACCTTGTCGCCGATGAACAGCACGATCACGTCCTTGAACGAACCGGGCTTGACGTCCTGGAACGCGGCAATCAGCAGATCGGCGGTCTTGGCCGAGTTGGCGCCGGCGAAGGCCATCAGATTGCCCGGCAGCACGCCGCGAGCGACCGTGTCTTTCACATTGGAAAGCTGACGATCGTTGTTGGCCTTGGCCTCGTCGGTGTCGGCCGCGTCCACCAGATAGGCAAACGGCTGGCCGGCGGTCATGCCCTGCAGGTTTTTCTGCACCAGATCACCGAGATAGGCGTTCCAGCCCTTGGTATCGTTCGGGTTGGTGGGCTTGGGAGCCGCCTGCTCGGTCGGCTGGGCAGCCTGCTGATCGTCCTGCGACTTGCTGCAGGCGCTAAGAGTCAGGGTAGCGGCCAGCGCGAGGGCAGCGATGAGAGCGAACTTACGCATGATGATCACCTTCTGTTTCGGGTTGCTTGTGGGAGCCGGCTCGGCTCTTTTGCCAGCGCTGCCGCATGGCCTGTTGTACCGCCGGATGGACGAAACCGGAGATGTCGCCGCCGAGGCGTCCGATCTCGCGCACCAGCGACGAGGAAATAAAGCTGTATTGCTCCGCCGGCGTCAGAAAGAGCGTTTCCGCCTGCGGAATCAGATGGCGATTCATGCTTGCCAGCTGAAATTCGTATTCGAAATCCGACACGGCGCGCAGGCCGCGAATGATCACGCCGGCGCCGACTTCCTCGATGAACGTGGCAAGCAGGCAGTCGAAGCCACGCACCTCCACGTTCGGCAGATCGCCCAGCGCCAGCCGCGCCAGGGTGATGCGCTCATCGATGCTGAAGGCCGGGCCCTTGCTGGAACTGTCGGCCACCGCCACCAGCACGCGATCGAACAGCGGCGCGGCGCGCGCCACCAGATCAGCGTGGCCATTGGTGATCGGGTCGAACGTGCCGGGATAAACGGCAAAACGCGGATTTCCCAAGGGTTTGTTCACGAGTCGTGGTTCTTGAAGACGGGGGTTTGGGCGAAAAGCCCGCGTAGCTTAGCCCAAGCGGCGGGGCGTTGGCTCAATCGTCCGGCAGCACCGCTGCACGTATGGAATGCGTCCAATCGGCCTCAGCGTCGATAAAGCGCAAAGCGCACCTCGCCCGCCTCGCCTTCCCTGTGCAGCTGCCAGCCTGCCGGCAACAACGGGGCAAGCCCGCGCGGAGACTCGACGTACACGGTAGCCCCTGCAGCCAGCCAGCCCGACTGCTCCAGCTGCTGCGCCAGCGCGCTCCACAGATCCAGCGCAAACGGCGGATCGAGAAAAACCATATCCACCGGCTGTGCCGGGCCGTCCAGAAACGGCCGTGCATCGACAGCGGCCACGCTGGCGGCCGTGATCTTGAGCCTCAAAAGGTTTTGCCGCAGCGCCTGTGCCGCACGCGCCTCGCGCTCGACGAACTGCACGCTTGCCGCGCCACGCGAGAGAGCCTCGATACCCAGAGCACCGGTGCCGGCGCACAGATCGAGGCAGCGCGCGCCTTCGATGGTGGGCGCCAGCCAGTTGAACAGGGTTTCGCGCACGCGCTCGGGCGTGGGCCGCAAACCGGTCAGTTCGGGCACCTCGAGTCGCGAATTGCGCAAGCTGCCGCCAATGATGCGGATTCGTCCCGAACCGCCAGCGCGCGCCGCGCTCATGCGCGCGTCATCGGCACAGAATCCTCACCGGCCATTACAGATTGGAGTGATAGCATGCCGGCCATTGTCTTTGAATCGCCGCCGCAATGCTCAAGTTCTGGAAGAAGAAGCCCGCCGAGACCGCGTCGGAGCCGCCCGCTGCACCGACGCTGGCCGATATTTCCGCGTCTGACCGCGCCGACGCCGTAACACAGGAAGCGATCCCCAAGCTTGCGCCGCCGCCCGGCCTGCCGCTCGACAGCGGGCACCTGACAACGGTGAACGACCAGACCAGCAGCGGCGACACAGCCGCCGAGCCGTCGGCACCGGCCAAACGCAGCTGGCGCGACCGCCTGTCCGGCAATGCCTTCTCGCGCGGCCTTACCTCGCTGTTCGTCCGTCATCCCAAGCTCGATGACGATTTGCTCGACGAACTCGAAACCACGCTGATCACCGCCGACGTGGGCATAGAGGCCAGCACCGAACTGGTGGAAAACCTGCGCAAGCGCATGCACAAGCGCGAGTTTGCCGATGCGCCGGCGCTGTTGAAGGCCCTGCGCGAATCGCTGATCGCCATGCTCCAGCCGATCGAGAAGCCGCTGGATATCTCAGGCCGCAAGCCCTTCGTCGTACTCACCGTGGGCATCAACGGTGCAGGCAAAACCACTACCATCGGCAAGCTGGCG
>CBAAAD010000054.1:3607-10755 GCA_964658785.1 uncultured Methylobacterium sp. | reverse complement strand
GCGGTGACGCTGCATGCCGTGCGCGGTGCGCCGAAGGTGCTGTTCAACGTGCATCTGGACACCGTGCCCGATTCGCCGAACTGGACGGCCGATCCGCACACGCTGCGCCTTACCGAAACCCGGGCGATTGGACTGGGCGCCTGCGATATCAAGGGCGCGGCGGCGGCGTTGATCGCGGTGGCGAATGCCGGCGATGGCGACATGGCGATGCTGTTTTCCACCGACGAAGAGGCCAACGATGCGCGCTGCATTGCCGGCTTCCTCAGCGAATCGCATCCCTACGAGGCCATCATCGTGGCCGAGCCGACCAAGGGCGAGGCCGCGCTGACGCATCGGGGCATCCATTCGGTGCTGATGCGCTTTGCCGGTCACGCCGGCCACGCGTCGGGCGAGCAGAAGGCGAGCGACAGCGCGCTGCATCAGGTGATGCGCTGGGGCGATGCGGCGCTCGATTTCGTGGCGGCGCAGGCGCACGAGCGCTTCGGCGGTCTCACCGGACTGCGCTTCAATATCGGCCGCGTCGAAGGCGGCATCAAGGCGAACATGATCGCGCCGTCGGCCGAAGTGCGCTTCGGCTTTCGGCCGCTGCCGACGATGAATCCGGATCAGCTGCTGCAGCATTTCCGTACGCTGGTGGAGCCGCAGCCGGCCGAGTTTGCCGAGACCTTCCGCGGCGCCTCGCTGCCGGCCGGCGACACCGCGAATGCCGAAACCAATCGTCTCGCGGCGCGCGACCTGGCCGACGAGCTGGAGATTCCCGTCGGCAACGCCGTGGATTTCTGGACCGAGGCCGCGCTGTTTTCCGCCGCGGGCTACACCGCCTTCGTCTATGGCCCCGGCGACATCGCGCAGGCGCACACCGCCGACGAATGGGTGACGCTGGACCAGTTGCAGCACTACGCAGAAACCATTGATCGGATCGTCAATCGTGAAAGAACATAAAAGTACACGCCAGACCATCGTGCGCCTGCTGGAAAGCATGGGTAGCGCGAAGGAAATCCAGCAATACCTCAAGCGCTTTTCGCAGCTCGATGCGAAGCGCTTTGCCGTGGTCAAGGTCGGCGGCGCCGTGCTGCGCGACGAGCTGCCCGAGCTGACGTCGTCGCTGACCTTTCTGCAACAGGTCGGCCTGACGCCGATCGTGCTGCACGGTGCCGGGCCGCAGCTCGATGAAGAACTGGCCGCGGCCGGCATCGAGAAGCAGACCGTCAACGGCCTGCGTGTGACTTCGCCGCAGGCGCTGGCAATCGTGCGCAAGGTCTTCCAGCAGCAGAACCTGCGCCTGGTCGAGGCGCTGCAGTCGATGGATACGCGCGCCACGTCAGTGCCGTCCGGCGTGTTCACCTCGACTTATCTCGATCAGGATATTTACGGCCTGGTCGGCAAGGTGCAGAGCATCAACCTGGCCCCGATCGAGGCCAGCCTGCGCGCCGGCTCCATTCCGGTCATCGCCAGCCTGGGCGAGACCGAGCAGGGCCAGATCCTCAATATCAACGCTGACTTCGCCGCCAACGAACTGGTGCGCGTGCTGCAGCCGTACAAGATCGTTTTTCTTACCGGCACGGGCGGCCTGCTCGATGACAAGGGCACGGTGATCGATTCGATCAACCTCAGCACCGAGTTCGAGCATCTGATGGCGCAGCCGTGGATCAATGGCGGCATGCGCGTGAAGATCGAGCAGATCGCCGACCTGCTGGCCGATCTGCCGCTGACGTCGTCGGTCTCGATCACGCGCCCCGCCGAGCTGGCCAAGGAGCTGTTCACTCACAAGGGATCAGGCACCCTCGTGCGCCGCGGTGAGCGGGTGCTGACGTTCGACTCGTGGGAGGGCATCGATCTGGCGCGCATGCGCGTGCTGATCGAGTCGAGTTTCGGCCGCACGCTGGTGCCGGATTATTTCGAACGCACCAAGCCGCGGCGCATTTATCTCAGTGAAAACTATCGCGCCGCGATGATCCTCACCGATGAAGAAGGCCTGGCCTATCTGGACAAGTTCGCCGTGCTTGACGACGCGCAGGGTGAAGGCCTCGGCCGGGCGGTGTGGCAGGTGATGCGCGAGGAAAACCCGCAGCTGTTCTGGCGCTCGCGCCATGGCAACGTGGTCAACCATTTCTACTACGCCGAGTCCGACGGCAGCCTCAAGCAGCCGCGCTGGAAAGTGTTCTGGTATGGCCTGCCCGACTTCGACACCATCGCCCGCTGCGTCGCACACTGCGCCACGCGGCAGCCGACGCTGCTGGACTGACGCCATGACTTTGTCGAGCAACGTGGCACAAAAAAAATCCATCGGCATCGTCGGTGCACGCGGTCACACCGGCGTCGAGCTGATCCGTTTGATCGCTGCGCATCCCTCGCTGGAGCTGACCTTCGTGTCCTCGCGAGAGCTCGACGGCCAGCGCGTCGCCGACCATGTGGACGGCTATATCGGTGAGCTGCGCTATGCCAGTCTCGACGCGCCGGCGGTGGCGGCGCAGGCGGCCGATGTGGTGATACTCGCGTTGCCCAACGGCAAGGCGGCGCCGTATGTGGAAGCGATCGAGGCAGCGCATCCGCAGACGCTGATGCTGGATCTGTCGGCCGACTACCGCTTCGACGAGCGCTGGTATTACGGCCTGCCCGAACTCACCCGCGACAAGTGGCGCGGTCAGACGCGCATCAGCAACCCCGGCTGCTATGCGACCGCCATGCAGCTTTCCATCGCGCCGCTGAAAGATCTGCTCGCCGCGCCGCCGGTATGTTTCGGCGTATCGGGCTATTCGGGCGCGGGCACCACGCCGTCGGACAAGAACGATCCGGAAAAGCTGCGCGACAACCTGATGCCGTATGCGCTGACCGGCCACATGCACGAGAAGGAGGCATCGCGCCATCTCGGCGTGCCGGTGGAATTCATGCCGCACGTGGCGCCGCATTTTCGCGGGCTTACCGTCACCACCAATCTGTATCTGTCGCGCAAGATGACGCGCGAGGACGTGCTGCAGCGCTTTCGTCATGCTTATGACGCCGAGCCTCTGGTCGACGTGGTCGACGAGGCGCCCTGGGTCAGCCGCATCGCGCATCGTCACCATGCCGAGATCGGCGGTTTTGCCTTGTCCGCCGACGGCAAGCGCGTGGTCGTCGTGGCGACGCTGGACAACCTGCTCAAGGGCGCTGCCACGCAGGCGATGCAGAACATCAACCGCGCTATTGGCGTTGCAGAAACCACCGCCATCGATTTTACCCGAGCCGAAAAATCATGACCCAGCCCCTTTGGCAAAAAAACGGCGTGCAGATCGATACAAAGATCATGGCCTTTCTCGCCGGTGACGACGTGCTGCTCGATCGCGAGTTCTTTCTGCACGACATCACCGCCAGCAAGGCGCATGTCGAAGGACTGGCCAACATCAGCGTCGTCACGGCTGATGAAGCCGCGGCGCTGAAGCGAGAACTGGACACGCTGGCCGAAGACTTTCGCGGCGGCGCTTTCGTGCTGGACGATCGCTATGAAGACGGTCACTCGGCGATTGAGGCGCGCCTCACCGAACGGCTCGGCGATGCCGGTCGTCGTGTGCACACCGGACGCAGCCGTAACGACCAGATCCTGGTTGCCACGCGCCTGTGGCTGAAAGAGCAGCTCGCCACGCTGCAGTCGCACTGCCGCGCGATTGCGCAGGTCTGCCTCGACCGCGCTGCGCAACCGGCCATCCCGCTGCCGGGTTACACGCACCTGCAGCGCGCTGTGGTGTCGTCTACCGGCATGTGGTTTGCCGGTTTTGCCGAGGGCTTTATCGATAACGCGCTGCGCGCGAAACAGACGTCCGAATGGGTCGATGCCAATCCGCTGGGCACGGCCGCCGGCTACGGCGTCAACCTCAAGCTGGATCGCGAGCACACCACGCGGGCTCTTGGTTTTGCGCGCATGCAGGTGTCGCCGATCTATGCGCAGCTGTCGCGCGGCAAGTTCGAGATGGCCGTGCTGGAGGCCATCGCCAGCGCGCTGCTCGACTTGCGGCGGCTGGCGTGGGATTTGTCGCTGTTTACGACGGCGGAATTCAATTTCGTCAGCCTGCCGTCGGAGTACACCACCGGCAGCTCGATCATGCCGAACAAGCGCAACCCCGACGTAGTCGAGCTGCTGCGCGCCAGCTACGCGAGCGTGGCTGCGGCACGTACCGAGATCGAGCAGCTGCTGTCGCTGCCGTCGGGCTATCAGCGCGATCTGCAGTTTTCCAAGGGTTCGCTGTTCCACGGCTGCCGACACGGCCTGATGGCGCTGTCGCTGGTGCCCGATCTGCTGGCGCGGCTGCAGTGGAACGAGGCGCCCATGCGCGCGGCGATCGAGCCGGCGATGTATGCCACCGATGTGGCGATCGAGCAGGCCGCGGCCGGCGTGCCGTTCCGCGATGCGTATCGCGCGGCGGCCGAAGCCGCGGCGAATGCCGGCGAAGGTCGTACGCCCGAATCCAGCCTGGCGGCGCGCACGTCGCCCGGTGCCGGCCACGATCTGCGCCTGGATGAACTCGCTGCACGGCTGGCGCAGCTGGACGCATGAGCGCTGCGCTGCCCGAGCAGACCTTGCCGCCCTGGCGCCGCGCGGTGCTCAAGGTCGGCAGCAACCTGCTCGCGGCCGATGGCGGGGGCCTCACCGCGCGTCATGCGTCGGTGTTGGCACAGTTCATAAGCGCGAGCCATGCACAAGGCAAGGAGGTGGTGCTGGTTTCCTCCGGTGCCGTGGCGGCGGGTCGCGCGCTGCTGCGCGCGCGCGCGACGAGCGGCGGTGATCTGGTCGCGCGGCAGGCGCTGGCCGCGCTGGGGCAGGCGCCGATGATTGCGCTGTGGCAAGGCCTCTCGATGCGCCCGGTGGCGCAGGTGCTGCTGACGCACGACGATCTGCGTCACCGTCGGCGCTACCTCAATGCGCGTGCCACGCTGCGCGAGCTGCTGGCGCTTAATGTGCTGCCGGTGATCAACGAGAACGACACCGTCGCCGTCGACGAATTGAAGCTCGGCGACAACGACAATCTCGCCGCCATCGTGGCCGCGCTGGTCGACGCCGACCTGCTGCTGATCGCTTCGGATATCAATGCGCTGTATACCGCTGATCCGCGTGTCGAACACGCGGCGACACCGATCGCGAACGTTACCGAACTCACTCCGGCCATCTTGGCGATGGCCGGGGGAAGCGGCAGTCGCGTCGGTACGGGCGGCATGCGCACCAAACTGGAAGCGGCAACCAAGGCCGCCGCCGCCGGCATTCCCACGGCGCTGTTTTGCGGCAGCGATGCAGCCACGGTAGAGGCGCTTGGCGAGGGCAGGCTGCGCGGGACGCTGGTGCACGCGCCTGGCAGCCGTATGCAGGCGCGCAAATACTGGCTGCGCCATGCGCCGGCTGCGCCCGGGCGCATTGTGGTCGATGCGGGTGCGGCGCGCGCGCTCGCCGCTGGCCGCGCCTCGCTGCTGCCGGGCGGCGTGGTGGGCGCGGAGGGCGAGTTTCATCGCGGCGATATGGTCGAAATTGTCGACACCGAACAGCGTGCGATCGCACGTGGACTGAGCCAGTACGGCGCCGTCGAAGTGCGCCGGCTGTCGGGCCACCACAGCCGCGAGATTGCCGCGCTGCTCGGCTACAGCTATGGCGGCGAAGTAGTCCATCGCGACGACATGGCCACTGTCGGCACGACAGAGAGCGCGGCATGAGTGCGATACGCACGCAGGCGCTGGCCTGCCGCGACGCGGCCCGCTCGGTGGCTGCCATGGATACCGCCGCCAAACGTCGCCTGCTTCACGCGATGGCGAACGCACTTGAATCGCAATCGGATGCCGTGCTCGAAGCCAACGCCGAAGACATGCGGCTGGCCAGGGAGAAAGGCGTGCAGGGCGCGATGCTTGATCGCCTGAAGCTGGATACTTCGCGCGTGCAGGCCATCGCCGATGCGCTGCGTGAAGTCGCTGAACTGCCCGACCCAGTTGGCGCGGTCACGCGCTGCGAAACCCGATCGAACGGCCTCAGCATCGAACGCGTGCGCGTGCCGCTGGGCGTAATCGCGATGATCTACGAAGCCCGCCCCAACGTCACCGCCGACGCGGCCGCGCTGTGCCTGTTTGCGGGCAACGGCGTGATTCTGCGCGGCGGTTCGGAAGCGCTGCATTCGAATCTCGCCATCGCGGCGGCGCTGCATGCCGCCATGCAGGCAAACGACGTGCCCGTGGCCGCGTTGACGCTGATCGATGACCTCAGTCGGGAGGCGATGGTCGAACTGCTGCAGCTCACCGATATCGTGGACCTGGCCATACCGCGTGGCGGCGAAGGCCTGATTCGCTTTGTCGCCGAACACGCGCGCGTGCCGGTGATCAAGCACTACAAGGGTGTGTGCCACCTCTACGTGGATCGGGCCGCCGATCTAAAGCTCGCGCTGGCGTTGCTGATCGACGGCAAGACCACGCGTCCGGGCGTATGCAACGCGCTGGAAACGCTGCTGGTCCACGCGGACATCGCTGATCAGTTCCTGCCGATGGCAGCGGCCGCCCTGCAGGAACGCCACGTCGAGCTGCGCGGCTGCGAACGTAGCTGCCATTTGTCGCCTGGCATCAAAGCGGCCACGGATGACGACTACGCCGCCGAGTTTCTCGATCTGATCCTCGCGGTTCGCGTGGTCGACGATCTCGACGACGCCATCGCACATATCCAGCGCTATGGTTCGGACCACACCGAAGTCATCGCCACCGCCGACGAGGCGGCCGCGCAGCGCTTCATTCACGCGCTGCGTTCGGCCGTCGTGATGGTCAACGCTTCCTCGCGTTTTTCCGACGGCGGCCAGCTCGGCCTCGGCGCCGAAATCGGCATCTCCACCACCCGCCTGCATGCGTACGGCCCGATGGGGGCGGAGTCACTCACGATCGAGCGTTTCGTGGTGCGCGGCAAAGGGCAGGTTCGGCATTTGTCCGGTTAGAGCGACAAAGCATGGCGCAGGCCTTGCTCGGACTGGGCCAGGGCGCCGCTGATGCCCCTGGGGCGTTACTGGATTATGATGACCAGCCAGGCCGGATTACGCGGTCGGAGTGCTGAATCGCGCAGTCGATTCGAAGTACCTCCGGCGCCTGCACCTTTGAGTAGCCGCTTTGAATCGTTTGATAGATGAAACAGCCAGTGATTTACCTGCAGGGGAGCCAAC
>CBAAAD010000054.1:0-3597 GCA_964658785.1 uncultured Methylobacterium sp. | reverse complement strand
CAACGACGGTTGCCTCCAACGCCGGGGTAAAGCGACGAGCGTCTCGTCCGCGGCGCGTCTATCTCGTGCCGCCCGCGCGCTGGAAGTCGGCCAGGTCGTGTGCAGCGATTGACTGGTCGACCATTGCACCGGCCCCTTGCTACTGGTCGGATAAGCCCCGCAAAACCGGTTCGGTCTCTAACGCTGACCGGTACCGCGTGGATTGGAGCAAAGGCTGGACTTTCGCCATTTCGCTCGCAGCGCATTCTTCCACCGCGGCGCTTGCTGCACGGCGTGGTGTCTGCCGCGCAAACGCCCTGATTATCGATAGGGCACAGTCGGCGCAGCGCTCGTGGGCCACCTGGGATCAGGCAAATAAGCGCCATGCCCTGACTGCGCTTTCCTGCTGCGCGGCTTTCGTTGCTATTGCCGTGCCGCTGGTGTCAGGCGTGGCGCACTCGCAGCCGAAAATTGACGATCATGCGTTGCTAAGTGGCCCCGTGACGGCGCAGACGCTGACAAAAAGTATCGCCGTTCCGCTCGTTGCGTCACCGCCTGTATTAGCTGCAAAAACGCGCGAGGTCGAATCGATGGTGGTGCTGCCGAAGGCGGCTCCGTTGACGCGTTCCGAGTCCCCGTCTTCCATCGCGCTGCTGTCGGATGTCAGCACGATGGACCTGATGATGCCGATCGCCGAGCCCGATCTGAACATCGCCTCGCGCCAGAGTCTGTGGGCGCAGGTAGGCAAGGAGTTTGGCGTCGATCCGCTGTTGCTCTACAGCATCGCGCTGGTGGAGTCGCGCTCGCTGCATCCGGGTGGCGACGTGGGTCCGACGCCCTGGCTGTTTCGCGTGAACGACCATCTGGTGGTTGGTGAACGGCACCACGTGCAGATGGAAATGGCGGTCGCCAGCCAGCTCAACGCCACCGTGCAGGACGTGGGCATCATGCAGGTGTACTACCCGATGCACCGCAGCGCAGTTCGCGATCCGCTGAGTCTGCTGGACCCGAAAACCAATATCTCCGTCGCGGCCAAAATCCTGCACGACGGCATGCGCGAAACGCACGATCCGGTGCTCGGGGTTGGCTATTACCACAGCCATACGCAGCAGCTGGCGCGTGATTATGGCACCGCGGTAATGACCGTCTATCAGCGACTCAAAGGCGTCTACCGATCTGGCAAGAACGCGCGAGTCGTCGCCCGCTAGCAAGACCAACTAGCCTTCCGCGACAGACGTTTTATCTGAGCGCATTCTTCTTTTTGGAAAGCGGCTTTTTCGCCACGTTGGCCAACGGCAGCGGGTTTACGATCGCCGCATCGAGCGTTAGCCCTTTCAACACGCGCTCGACCTGCATCAATCCAAAATTTTCGACGAAGGCCATCACGCAGGGGCGCAGATTTTCCTCGCCGTTGTTCGAGTTGCTCATGTTCGTCGCCGACAGGCCGAAGTTGATCGACAGCATCCACAGCCCTTCGTGGATACCGGCGCTTTTCAAAAGAATCGCAAGCAGCTCTTCGTGCGAAAAAGAATGTTTGATGGCGTCGGTCATGGATGTGCTCATTGAGCTGCGGTTACTCACTGTTGCAGCTTGGCGCTAGCGCAATCCTGCCGCAAGCCACCAGGCAGCCGATTGTTTGCCGGCGGCGGAGATTCGCCGTTAGGCGGGTGAGCCAAATTGATCGTGAGATGCCTTGGCACTGTGATCGATCGCGTCGACGCTCATGGTTGCGTTGTGCGAGTGCAGCATTTTTTAAACTTAAGTTTTTCGTGCTGAAGGCGCTAACATCAGGGGAGTACCCGGTGATTTGAGCGGCCGATTCGAGGTCATCAAGGCCCGTCCATTCGTTGCAGCTACCGTAGATTTTTAGCTTGAAAGGGTTTGCTCAAGCTTAGAGTCGCATTGCAACGGATCGGCCGGAATGTCACTTATTCGATACGAGGCCTTCCATGATCTCGTTTTTAATACCGCTCAAAAAACGCATCCATTCACTGGCAAGAACATTCTCCGAGCATCTGCCGGGAGACTTCTCGCTCGATGAAAGTACGTCGATCATGGTGGCCAGCCAGTCAACGCCCGTGTTGCGGCTGGACGGTAAATCGATGAATCTGAATTTTGCGGTGCCCGATCGCTTCACTGAAGCGACTGGCGGCACGGCAACTCTCTTCGTACGCCGTGGCGATGATTTTGTTCGCGTCACCACCTCCGTCAAAAAGCAGGACGGCGAAAGGGCTATCGGAACGATTCTGGATCGATCGCATCCGGCTTATCGTCTGCTGCTGGCCGGCCAGTTCTATCTTGGCTACGCCACGATTTTCGGCAAGCAGTTCATGACGCAGTACGACCCCATCATCGGCCCGAACGAGCGGGTGATCGGGGTGCGCTATGTGGGTCTGGATGTCAGTCGCATGCGCACGGTTGGCGTGCCGGTGCGCGCGGCGGCGATCACGGCAGGCCTTTACGGCCTGGCATTTCTGGCGTTCTGCTGGCTGACCCGGCCGATCATGCCCGCTGTTGCCGAATACTGGCTGGTGCGCTTTGGCCTGCTGTCCTGCCTGGGCATGGCCTTTGCGGTTTATGTGCTGATGGTCAGAAACGTCAGCCGACCGATGGAAGATTGCCGTACGGCCGCCGGCAAGATCGCCGCCGGCGATCTGAGCGCGCAGGTGCACGTCAGCCGCCGCGATGACGTAGGCCAACTGCTTCAGGCCATTAACGGGATCAGCGTGGGGCTGGCCAATGTCGTTGGCGAAGTCCGCCAGGCGAGTGACGGTGTGCACACCGGATCGCATCAGATCGCCGCAGGCACGTCGGATCTTTCGACGCGCACGCAAACCCAGGCCGCCGCGCTTGAGGAAACCGCCTCGGCGATGGAAGAGCTTGCTTCCACGGTAATGCAGAATGCCATGCACGCAGGAGAAGCCAGCGCACTCGTTGCCTCGGCGGCCACGCTGGCCCAGAACGGTGGCGAGATGGTCGGCCAGATGATTGCCTCCATGGCCGAGATCAAATCCAAGTCGCGCAGCATTGAAAACATCATCGGGCTGATCGACGGTATCGCTTTTCAAAGCAATATTCTCGCGCTCAACGCCGCGGTCGAAGCTGCACGCGCTGGCGAGCAGGGCCGGGGTTTTTCGGTGGTGGCTACCGAAGTGCGCACGCTCGCCCAGCGTTCGGCCACCGCCGCGCGCGAAATAAAAGGGCTGATAGCCGCCTCGATGGAGACGGTGGATGCCGGCTGCGAACTAGCCGATCGCACGGGCGTTACCACCAACGAAATTTCCGGGTCGATTCGTCAGGCCTCCGTGCTGATGATGCACATATCCACGGCGAGTAACGAACAAAGCAAAGGCCTGGCTGAAATCAAGAATGCCATTGAACTCATGGATCAGGCGACCCAGCAAAATGCGGCGCTTGTCGAACAATCCGCGGCCGCCGCGATGAGCATGGAGGAACAGGCGGCGCTTCTCAGTAAAGCGGTGGCGGTGTTCAAGACAGCGCAATGACCCGACGTTATTCCCCGTGCTCACCGGGAGCAAAGCGTGAGCATGCTGGCGTTTGCGCTTGAAAGACCTGCGAAATCGGGCGCTGCGCTAACGTCTTCGGCGCGAAAACGTT
>CBAAAD010000053.1:0-10779 GCA_964658785.1 uncultured Methylobacterium sp. | reverse complement strand
TTCGCCTGGCGCGAGGCCAACCCGCTGGGCGCGCTGATCCTGCTGCGCCGCTATCCGCAGGTGTTCGGCCTGGCCGCGGTGTTTTTTCTGATCAACCTGGCGCAGTTCTCGCTCAATTCGACCTACGTGCTCTACACCGATTATCGCTACGGCTGGGGGCCGCAGGCGGTGGGCTACACGCTGGCCCTGGTCGGCCTGTGCAGCGGGCTGGTGCAGGCAGTGCTGGTGCGGCGGCTGATGCCGACGTTCGGCGAACGGCGGCTGATTATCGGCGGTCTGCTGCTGTGCGTGGTCGGCTACTTCTTCTTGGGGCTGGCGCCGGTCGCCTGGGTTTTCCTGGCCGGCATTCCGTTTCTCTGCCTGGGCGGACTGGCCGGTCCGCCGGCGCAGGCGATGATGACCCAGCAGGTCGATCCGCGCGAGCAGGGCCGGCTGCAGGGCGCGCTGACCAGTCTGGCCAGCCTCGCCGGCATTTTCGGGCCGGCGCTGTTCGCCAATATCTTCGCGCTGTTCATCAGCGATCACGCGCCGGTGCACTTGCCGGGCGCGGCGTTCATTCTCAGCGCCTCGCTGCTCCTTGTTTCCGCGCTGATCGCTTTCAACATGACGCGCGTGGACAAGATCGTCGCGCCAGCAGCCGGCGATGACGTCGCGCCGGTGATGCCGTTCAAGCATTTCGCGCCCGAACCGCCGCGCGAAGAAACCCTCGTCGACGACGTCCATCAGAACCCTTCTTTTCAGCACGACTCAAAGGAACCAATCCCGTGACCATTTCGATGTATCAGACCGCCGTGCCCGTCACCGTTCGCGCGCTGGAAAATCTTGCCCATGTCCTGAAGAAGGGCGCCGAGCACGCCGCGGTAAAGAGCGTCACCGACCAGACCCTGCTGCAGACGCGGCTGATCCCGGACATGCTGCCGCTGGTCAAGCAGGTGCAGATCGCCACCGACATGGCCAAGAACGGCGTGGCCCGCCTGGCCGGCGTGGAACCGCTGAAGTTCGACGACACCGAAACCAATCTGGACGAACTGCAGGCGCGCATCGCCCGCGCGGTCGAGTACATCAAGACCTTTACGCCCGAGCAGATCGACGGCAGCGAAACGCGCGCGATCAGCATGAAAACCCGCAACGGCGAGCTGAACTTCGAAGGCCAGAGCTATCTGCTGGATTTTGTTTTGCCCAACGTGTTTTTCCACTGCACGACCGCGTACAACATCCTGCGCGAAGCGGGCTCGGAAATTGGCAAGCAGGACTTCCTCGGAAAGTCCTGAAACCGCGCGCGTGGCGAGGAAACGTGCCGTCGTCACGCGATACGCTGAACTGTGACGGGTTATGCAATTTGCCCCGACCTTCTGGCGCGCCCCCTGCATCGCCTGTGTGGAACCGGTCGGTTCTACTATTAGCGAGCACGCAGCTATGGAAGATATCGAATTCGTCATCGTCGGCGGACCGCAGCACGGCCTGATAAGCCATCGACCATGGAAGGCTGATTCCGCCACACCGCCGGCGGAACCCGCCTGCGATGGTGTCCTCTGCAGGGCTGCCGCGCGTCGCCACGGCCGCGTAGGCACGCGCTATCTGCTGCTGCATCCCCAGGCTACCGGCGAGCAATTTCTGACCATGCTGGCCGCGTGAGCTGACGCAGCACGGCAGAAGTTTGCATGGGCGACCGAGGCACATGGCCCGCACGAAAGGGGCCGACAGCGCGGCAGGATCTTGCCGGCTTTTGCACACTTACATCCGGCTCCGATGCATGAACCGGGACGGACGTGACCCTGTCCTTGCCAACCTTCGCTCAAGCCTCGCCACCGTGCGGCCGAACGTTTTCGCCCACGCCCCGGTCGGCGACCGTTTGCTGTTACGCTCGGGCTATCTGCAAACCCGGGGGCGTTATGCGACGTGCATTGATAGTGGCAACGTGGATGGCTCTGGGTTTGGGTTACAGCGTGCAGGGCATGGCTCAAACCACCGATGCGACCACCGATCAGCGCATTCGCGATCTGGAAGCACGCGTCGCAGCGCTTGAACGCCAGCAAGGCGTCAAACCCGGCGAAACGCCAACGGGTACTGTTCCGCCCGCACCCGTCGCGACGTCGGCGGCAATGGCGGCGCCCGCGGTGGCAGCCGCGCCTGCTCGCTCGGCGCCGACCGCGGCCGACTGGGGTTCGCTGCACCGTGGCATGACGGTCAGCCAGGTCACCGCGCTGCTTGGAAAGCCCGGCGACACCCGCGTACTGCCGAGCTCATCGACCTGGTATTACCCGGACATGCACGGCCGCAGCGTCGAATTTGACCGCAACGGCCGCGTTGAGCAGTGGAGCCAGCCGTAAGCGAATGAATCGAGATAGTGCGGCGTGATCCGCGGTTCGCCGCGCGGCGTACGCCATGCCTTGTTCACCCACGCTATCGCATCGACAATAGCCGACCGGCCCAACGGCGCCGATCGACCACTTCCTACCTGTCATGCTGCGACTCACCGACCTCAAGCTGCCGCTGGACCACGCCGACGAAGCGCTGCCCAAGGCCATCCGCGCGCGGCTGAAGCTGGGCGCGAAAGAACCGTTGAGCTTCACGGTGGCCAAGCGCAGCTACGACGCGCGCAAGCGCGGCGCAATCCTGCTGATCTATGCGCTGGATGTCGACACGCCGCGCGAACCCGAACTGCTGCTGCAGTTTGCCGATGATAAAAATATCGGACCCACGCCGGACACCAGCTACCGCTTTGTGGCGCAGGCGCCGGCTGCACTGCCGCGGCGGCCAATCGTGATTGGCACCGGCCCATGCGGGCTGTTTGCCGGGCTGATCCTGGCGCAGATGGGCTTTCGTCCGATCATCCTCGATCGCGGCAAGGCCGTGCGCGAGCGCACCAAGGACACCTGGGACCTGTGGCGCAAGCGCAACCTGCACCCCGAGTCCAACGTGCAATTTGGCGAGGGCGGCGCCGGCACGTTTTCCGACGGCAAGCTGTGGAGCCAGATTCGCGATCCGATGCACCACGGCCGCAAGGTGCTCACCGAATTCGTCAAGGCCGGCGCGCCGGAAGAAATTCTCTACGTCAGCAAGCCGCATATCGGCACCTTTCGCCTGGTGACGATGGTGGAGAACATGCGCGCCACGATCGAGTCGCTCGGCGGCGAGATCCGCTTCGGCAGCCGCGTCGACGATTTGCTGATCGACATCGCTGCCGACGGTGCGCGCCAGCTGCGCGGCGTGAGCCTGGAAGGCGGCGAGGAAATCCTCGCCGATCACGTGGTGCTGGCAATCGGCCACAGCGCGCGCGATACGTTCGAGATGCTGCACCAGCGCAGCGTCTATCTGGAAGCCAAACCGTTCTCGATCGGCTTTCGGGTCGAACATCCGCAGTCGATCATCGACCGTTCGCGCTTCGGTGCGCAGGCCGGCCATCCGCTGCTCGGCGCCGCCGATTACAAGCTGGTGCATCACGTCACGGGTCATCACGCCGGCAAAGGGCGCTCGGTCTACAGCTTCTGCATGTGCCCCGGCGGCACCGTGGTAGCCGCCATGTCCGAGCCCGGCCGCGTGGTCACCAACGGCATGAGCCAGTACTCGCGCAACGAGCGCAACGCCAACGCGGCGATCGTGGTGGGCATCGAGCCGGCGGACTTCGTGCCGTTTGATCCGGCCTCCACCGACGAGCATATCCACCCGCTGGCCGGCATCGCGCTGCAGCGGGCGCTGGAGAGTCACGCGTACGCGCTGGGCGGCGAAAACTACAACGCGCCCGGCCAGCTGGTCGGTGACTTTATCGCAGCGCAGCCCTCGCGCGAGTTCGGCGACGTCGAGCCCTCGTTCAAGCCCGGCGTCACCCTGGGCAGCCTCGACAGTGCGCTGCCGGCCTATGCCATCGAAGCGATTCGTGAAGCGCTGCCCGCGTTCGATCGTCAGATCAAAGGCTTTGCCCTGCACGACGCGGTGCTCACTGGCGTGGAAACGCGCACCTCGTCGCCCGTGCGCATCAAGCGCGACGAGAGCTTCCAGAGTCTCAACACGCGCGGACTCTATCCGGCCGGCGAAGGCGCGGGCTACGCCGGCGGCATTCTTTCCGCGGCGGTCGACGGCATCAAGGTCGCCGAAGCGGTGGCGCTGAGCATCGTGGCACGCTGAACCGCGGATCGTTTCCGCGGAATTGATTGCCGCGCCGCGCGCCCCTATATGTTGGTTTCAAGCACGCGCGCTCAGGTAATCCCATGACCGATCCAGCCAGAACCTCTGCCGCCAAACCGGCGCCGGTCAAACCCGTTTCGATCAGGATCGATTTCGTTTCCGACGTGTCGTGTCCGTGGTGCGCGATCGGACTGGCCTCGCTGCGCCAGGCGCTGGCCAATCTTGGCGATGAAGTGGCGGCCGACATTCACTTCCAGCCGTTCGAGCTGAATCCGCAGATGCCGCGCGAAGGCGAGAACTCCACCGATCACCTGATGCGCAATTACGGCAGCACGGCCGAGCAGATCGACGTCAATCGCGAAAACATCCGCGCGCGCGGCGCGCCGCTGGGCGTGACCTTTCGCATGGATCGCAACAGCCGCGTCTACAACACCTTCGACGCGCACCGGCTGCTGCACTGGGCGGAGCTTGAGCGAAAGCACGTGCCGCTGAAGCAGGTGCTGCTGCGCGCGTATTTTACCGATGGCGACGATGTCAGTGACCACGCCGTGCTGCAGCGGCTGGCCGAAGAAATTGGCCTTGATGGGGCCGAGGCAGCGCGTATTCTTGCCAGCGACATGTATGCCGATGAGGTGCGCGCGCAGGAGCAGTTCTACTTGCAGCACGGCATCCAGTCGGTGCCTGCCACAATCATCAACGATCGCCATTTGATTTCCGGCGGCCAGCCGCCGGAGGCGTTCGAACAGGCGCTGCGGCAGATCATCCAGCCGGCCTAATCGCTGCTCTCATGCACTGCCCGACGATCGCGGATTGATTGATCGCCGCACGAGGCTACAGCCACTGGTGAATCGGCGCGGGTCGCCCAAGCAGGTAGCCCTGCCCCATCTCACAGCCCATCGTCAGCAGCGCGTCGCGCTGCGCCTCGGTCTCGATGCCTTCGGCGATCACCTTGATGCCTAGCGTTCGCGCCAGCGCGAGGATCGCCGCCACCACCGTGGTGCTGTTGGTGTTGCCCTCCTTGTCCAGCTCCAGCACAAACGCGCGATCAATCTTCAGCATGCGCAGCGGCAGCGAATGCAAATAGCTGAGCGAGGAGTAACCGGTGCCGAAATCATCCAGCGCCGCGCCAACGCCGATGCTGCGCAGCCGGTCGAGCGTGCCGCGCACGCGCTCGGGGTCATCCAGCAACGAACCCTCGGTGACCTCGGCAATGAGTCGGGAGGGCGGCAGCCCGGTGTTTTGCAGCAGCCGAATCAGCCGCGTATCGAAATCCGCGTGGCGCAAGTGCAGCGCCGATACGTTGAACGTCATGAATGTCCCGCCCAACCCGTGATCGGCAAGCAGACCGCAGCTGAGTTCAAACATGCGCCAGTCGATCTGCTCGATCAGCCCGCTGTCTTCGGCAATTTTCAGAAAATCCGCCGGCCGCAGCAGCCCGCGCGTCGGATGATTCCAGCGGATCAACGCCTCATAGCCGACCACCTGCCCACCGTCGAGGCGGCAGATCGGCTGGAAGTACGGCTCGAATTGTTCATGCACCAGCGCCTGGCGCAATTCGCTTTCCATCGCCAGTACATCGACCACGTTTTTCGCCAGCGTCTCATCGAATAGCTCGAACCGTTTGCGACCTAGTTCCTTCGCGCGATACAACGCGATATCCGCATCGCGAAGCATTTCGTCGGCATCGTTGTAATGGCCATCGCCAACGGAGATACCGACGCTGGCGGTAGGTTGCAGCTCCTTGCCGGCGATCGGCATCGGCGCATTGAGTGCATCGAGAACACGCTGCGCCACAGCGGTGGCCACCGAAGCATCCTCGATGTCCTCTAGCAAAATCGCAAACTCGTCGCCGGCAAGTCGCGCCACCAGATCGGGATGCCGCACGCATGTGGCCATGCGTGCGGAAACCTCTTTCAGCACCTCGTCACCGGCCAGATGACCGAGGCTGTCGTTGATGATCTTGAAACGATCGACGTCCAGATAGAGCAGCGCGCAGCGGCGCTGGGGTTCGTGCTTGATCAGCTTGAGTACGCGCTCGATGCGGTCGCGCAGGTGGCTGCGGTTGGGTAGCCCGGTGAGCGAGTCGTGCATCACCTGATGCTTGAGCTGATCCTGGATGCGCTCGCGTTCGATGATCTCCTTGCGCAAGGCCCGCGTGCGCTCTTCCACACGATGCTCCAGCTGCTCGTAGGCGCGCAACAGCGATTCCGCCGAACGCCGCCGCGCCAGGCTGTTGGCGATCTGCGTGGCCACAAAGGTGAGCAGCTCCTCGTCGGCCGCATCGTAGGCGTTCTCGGCGACATAGCTTTGTACGGTGACCAGACCGATCACCTCGTCGCCGACGATCAGCGGCACGCCGAGCCAGCAGTGCGCGGGCGAGCCGGTGCGCCCGCTCGCAATCTGGCCGAGTGCCTCCATACGCTCGATGTCCTTGTTGTCGGCGCGCAGCGGCACGCCCCTGCTCAGCACAAACTCGCTAAGGCCGCGACCGAGCTTGCGGCTTGGCGGGCACTGATCGACCGCGTCAACCGCGTAGGGAAACATCAGCTGCTCACGATCATCGGAGAGCAACCCGATAAAAAAGTTTTCCGCATTCAGCAGCTCGCCCACCACCGAGTGCACGCGGCGGTAGAACTGCTCCTGATCGATATCCGCCGTGGCCAGCTGGGCGATGCGGAACAGCGCGGTCTGCAGATACTCGGCGCGCTGACGCTCCAGCACCTCCTGCTGCAGGCCACGGTTGGCGTTGGCCAGCTCCTGCGTGCGCAGTTCCACACGACGCTCCAGATTCTCCTTGGCCTGTTTGCGTTCGAGCGCCGTGAGAATGTGGCTGCCGACGAATTCCAGCAGGTTCATATCATCGCGGGTGAACTCGATGCCGGCCCGATAACTCTGCACGACCAGCGCGCCGCCGGGCTCGCCGTCGGACAGCATCGGTACGCCGAGCCAGTCGTGACTGTCCGAGCCTATCCGGATCACCGGGCCGGTGACCTGCGCATGCAGCTGCTCGGCGCTACCCATCCGCGCCTTGCCATCGTGAATGACGTACCAGGTCAACGAGTGCTCGATCTCCTGCAGCGGCATATCCTGGCCGTTGCCCGGCGACACCGGATCCTCGATGTCGACGAAGTAAAGGAAACGAATGGTCTGACGCTCGCGATCGAGCTGCACGATGTAAAAGTTTTCCGCATACATCAGCGTGCTGACGATGGCGTGGATGCCGCGCAGCATGTCGGGCATGTCACGATCGGAGCCGGCCATGTCGGAGATCGCGAACAGCGCACGCTGCAGTGCCTCGGACCGCGCAAGCTGCAGATGCGAATGCTGCAGCTCGGCCCACTCCAGCGCGCGGCGAAGATATTGCCCGGTCAGCGCAATCGGCGCCCGAAAATCCTCAGGAATGGGAAATCTTTCATAGCCTGGTCTGACCTGCACGATCAGCAGCGCCGTTTCCGGCTTCTTGCACAGGCATATCGCCAGCCGATTGCCGGCTGGGCTCCAAAGGCCCTCCTCGGTCTCGGCACTGGCATGCAGCCAGGACCAGTCCTGCTCCTCGATAGGCATGTCCGGAACGCTACGATGCTGGCCCGGCTTGTGGATGCCCCACAGCACCCAGGCGGCCGCGCAGGTCGGTCGTTCCAGTATCGTCTTCACGATGACACTAGCCACTTCGTCAGGGCTAACCGCTTTGATCAAACGAGTCAGCCGGCTCACCTGCATCTCACTGGTGGCCGGCTTCGGAATTACCGCAGCGTTGTCATCCATTATCGGTTTCTGCTGAGCCCCCGCTCTCCGGCTTGCGCCATTTGATTAGCATACCCTTTTGCCGACATTGGCAATCGTCGAGCCCCTGGCGGCCGGCAGTGCGCAAGGATTCGACCACCAATACCGATAAACTGTCGCGCTACCGTACGAATGATCTTGCGCCACAGGCCTTGTCCGATGCCGCGACCACGACTACGACCACCAAAGCCGGACTCCATCTGCCCACCCCATGACAAGCCGCTCCACCCGCCATGCTCGCTGACAGCACAAAAGATGCCATCCGCGCATCCTATGCACGCATAAAGGACGGTTTGCCGGGTTTTCGTGCGCGTGCGTCGCAGGGAAGGATGATCGCCGAGGTCGCCAAGGCGCTGGGCCAGACCGGCGGCGTGGCGGTGATCGAGGCGCCGACCGGCACCGGCAAGTCGATGGCCTACTTGATCGCCGGCGTCGAAGTGGCGCGCTTCCAGAAAAAGCGCCTGCTGATTGCCACCGCCACCGTCGCCCTGCAGGAACAGCTGGTGCAGCGGGATATTCCGCAGTATCTGCGGCTCAACGGCATCGAAGCCAAGGTGGCGCTGGCCAAGGGCCGCGGCCGCTACCTGTGCCCGCGCAATCTGGCCACGGCTACGGCCAGCCTCAACGATTCCGGTCAGATGGGTCTGGCCGGCATGGACGCCGACCTGGCGATCTGGCTCAAGCCGCCGGCGCCGCGCGACAAGCAGGCGCTGGTCAAGCTCAGCGCCGCGTTCGATCACCGCGAATGGGACGGCGACATGGACACCGCGCCGGAGCCGGTAAGCGACCTGCTGCGTCCCATGGTGACCACCAGCGCCGGTGGCTGCACCAGCCGCAAGTGCCCGCATTTCATGGTCTGCCCGTTTTTCGCCGCGCGCCGCGCGGTGGACGACGCCGAGATCATCGTCGCCAATCAGGATCTGGTGCTGGCCGACCTCACCATGCCGGGCGGGGATGAGGGCGGCTCCGGTCCGGCATGGGGCGGGATCATCCTGCCGCGGCCGGACGAAACCCTGTACATCTTCGACGAAGGCCACCACGTGGCGGCCAAGGCGATTGATCGCGGCACCGCCGAGGTCTACATGAACCTCAGCGCGCGCCAGCTCAGCCGGCTCGGCCGGCAGGTGCACGCCGCCTATTCGCTCACCGACAAGGAGTCGATCGGCAAGATCAGCCTCGACAAGGGCGACGAAAAACTGCAGGAACTCAGCAACGCGCTGGAAGAACTCGAACGCGAGATCCGCCTCGGCTGGCTGCCCGATCCCGCCGAGGCCGAGCCGATATACCGCGGCTCGCTCGGCCAGCTGCCCGAGCCTTGGGTAGAACATGCGCGGGTGCTGAGCGTGTATACCGATGAGATCCAGCGCTGGCTCAATGCGGTGCGCCGCGCCGTGGTCGAGATGACCGACGGCGGCCCGACCCAGGAAGCGCTGTCGCGCGAGCTCGGCATCGCGCTGGAGCGGCTGGAGAAACAGGCGCGCTGCTGGCGCTCCTGGGCCGCCACGGACAGCGACCACGCGCCGCCGCTGGCCCGCTGGGTCACGCTTACCGGCGACCAGCAGCTGGTCTGCCACGCGTCGGCCGTATCCGCCGGCGGCATGCTCGGCGCCGTGCTGTGGGGCAACGCCAGCGGTGTCGTAATGACCTCGGCCACGCTGAGCGCGGGCGGCAATTTCCGCGGCTTCGCCGACGCGGTTGGTCTGCCCGATGACGCGGTCTGCATCAGCCTGCCCTCGCCGTTCGATCTGGCCAGCCAGGCGCGGCTGGAAATTCCGGCCATGCGCACCCTGCCGGAAGCGCGCGAGGCGCACGCCGAAGAAATCAGCGAGTGGCTTGCCGACAACCTCGACTGGGACGCCGGCAACCTGGTGCTGTTCACCTCGCGCGCCAAGCTCGACCGCGTGCTGCAGAAGCTGCCGATCGCCCACGTGCGCAAGGTGCGCGCGCAGGGCTCGCTCGGCAAATCGCAGCTGGTGGCCGAGCACTGCGCGGATATTGAAGCGGGCAAGGGCAGCACCTTGTTCGGCCTCGCCTCGTTCGGCGAAGGCCTGGACCTGCCCGGCAAGCTGTGCGAAACCGTGGTGATCACCCAGCTGCCGTTCGCTGTGCCGACCGACCCGGTCGGCGCCACCTACGCCGAGTGGCTGGAATCGCGCGGGCGCAATCCTTTCCTCGAAGTGAGCGTGCCCGAGGCGACGCGCCTGTTGACGCAATACTGCGGCCGCCTGATCCGCAACGAAACCGACCAGGGCCGCATCGTGCTGCTGGATCGCCGCGTGATACTGAAGCGCTACGGCGCAGGCATGCTGCGCGCCCTGCCGCCGTTTCAGCGCGTGATCGAGCGCACCGCATGAACAAGCCTGGTGGATGCTCCTCGATTATTCGCGGACACGATTGTCCCCTCGTGCCGTGGAAAAACGGCATGGGCGTGACGCAGGAAATAGCCGTCCAGCCGTCCGAATCAGACAACGCCGAATTCTCATGGCGCGTCAGCGTGGCCGAGGTGAACAGTGGGGCACCGTTCTCGGCTTTCCCGGGCATCGACCGACATATCGCGCTGCTCGACGGCGCCGGCTTCCTCATGACGCTGGACGGCGAACGCACGCACGCGCTGGATACGCCGTTCAAGCCGTTTGCGTTTGCCGGCGAATCCACCGTCGCGGTGGCGCTGATCGACGGCGCGACGCGTGATTTCAACCTGATGGTGCGGCGAGCCGAGGCCGTCGGTGCGGTTGTCGCGTTGCGCGAACCCGGCGTGCACCCGCTTGATCCCGCCAGCGTGCTGGTGTATGTCGCGCGCGGTGAGCTCGAAACGCGCGATGGCAAACTGCAGGCCGGTGACGCCCTTCTCGTCGCCGGTAGCCACAGATC
>CBAAAD010000052.1:0-10883 GCA_964658785.1 uncultured Methylobacterium sp. | reverse complement strand
CATAGGCGTAGTCGCCTTCCACACGGAACGTAGCGGACTTGATGCCGGCGACGTCGCCGCCGGAGACTTCCATCAACTCGGTCTGCCAGCCGCGCGACTCGCACCAGCGCAGATACATGCGCAGCAGCATTTCGGCCCAGTCCTGCGCCTCGGTGCCGCCGGCGCCGGCCTGGATGTCGACGAAGGCGTTGGTCGCATCCATCTTGCCGGAAAACATGCGCTGAAATTCCAGCTTGCTGATCTGGCCATCGAGTCGCGCGACGTCGGTGACGACCGACTGCGCAGTTTCCTCGTCGCTGTCGGCAATGGCCATCTCCAGCAGTTCACCGGCGTCGGTGAGGCCGGCGGTGAGGCTATCGATACCGCTGACGATGGTGTCAAGGCGGGCGCGTTCGCGGCCCAGCTCCTGCGCGCGAGCCGGGTCATCCCAGATGGTGGGGCTTTCCAGCTCGCGGGTTACTTCTTCGAGACGCTCACGCTTGGTGGCGTAGTCAAAGATACCCCCGAAGCGACTCGACGCGGCCGCTAAGGTCCGCAATCTGCGCGAGGATGGGATTGGTCTCGATCATAGGTTGGCTCTTACCGGTTTTTGACCGGCCATAATAGCAGACGGCAACCGGCGATCAGCCAAGGAGACGCGTCAAAGGATTTGCCCATGCGCACTCAACTTCGGCAAACCAAATAGCGCACCACCCATGACCGAGCGAGCGACTGGCGACCTAGGAACTCAGTCGTGAAATGCCTCGACGGTTTCGCGATGCCCGAGCAGGAAAGCATCGGCGACCAGGCGCAGCGGAGCGGTATCCACATCGCTACGACCACTCTGGACCAGTGAAGCAAAGCGCTCGTATAACGCGGCGTATTCGCGATCCTCGGCGCGCTCGATGCCACTCGGCAGCTCCAGAACTGCCCCGCCGTCGGCGAGCTTCAGCGTACCTGCCTCGGTCTCGACCACGATGTTCCAACTCTGCGGGCCGGTCTGGCGCCAATCCAGATCCATCGATACTTCCACACCATCGGTATCGGCAAACATCATCTTGGCGGCGATCGGCGCCGCGCGATTGGCTGGCGTCGACAGCACGGCGGAGCGCAGAAAAAACGCCCGAGGCAGGATGCGCGTGGCGATCGACAAGGCATTGATGCCCGGATCGAACACGCCCAGGCCGCCCGGCTCCCAGATCCAGGCTTGCCCCGGATGCCAAACGCGAACGTCCTCGCGCCAGATGATCGACACGCGCTCGATACGCTTATCGGCCAGCCATGCGCGTGCCTGCTCCACGCCGGCGGCGTAACGCGAATGCCAGGCAGCAAACAGGCTCAGACCGCTCGCGCCAGCCTGCTCTTGCAGCGCCGCCACTTCTGCCAGCGTCGCGCCAGGAGGTTTTTCGAGAAACACGTGCACGCCGTGCGCCAGCGCTTTAGCAGCCAGCTCATAGCGAACTTGGGGCGGCGTACAAAGGACCACGGCATCGACTTCTGGGCCATTGTCGAACAGCGCTTCCAGAGTGGCGAAACGGGCAACGCCGTCGATATCTGACGCAACATTGGGATCCACCAAAGCCGTCAGACGGAACGCGGTGTTGCCCGCGATGGCGGGAAGATGCTGATCGCGGGCGATTTTGCCCAGCCCGACGATCGCCACACGAATGAAACTCATATCAAAGCGCCTTTATCGTGAACGTCGGGTCCGATGCCATCGCCAGCCGATTGCAAAGCGGCAGCGTGAACGGCGCTGCCTCGATCTCGAACTGATCGCCGACCTGCGTTTTTATGCCGTCGGAGAACGATAGCGTGGCCGTGCCAAAAAAATGCACGTGGACATCGCCCGGCTGGCGGAACACGTCGTACTTGAAATGATGCGCCTCAAGATTGGCGAAGCTGTGCGACATGTTTTCCTCACCGGAAAGGAACGGTTTTTCCCATAGAACGGCGTCGCCGCGACGGATGCGGCTGGTGCCTTCGATCTGCGCCGGCATCGGACCGACCAGCAACTCCGGCCCCAGCGCCGCCTGCCGCAGCTTGGAGTGCGCCAGCCAGAGATAGTTGTGGCGCTCGGTGACGTGATCGCTGAACTCGTTGGCCAGGCACACGCCAAGGCGAAACGGCGTGCCGTCTTCACCAATGAGATAAATGCCCGCCAGCTCGGGTTCTTCGCCGCCGTCCTTCGCGAACGACGGCGACGTCAGCGGCTGGCCGGGACCGACCAGGCCAAACCCGTTGCCCTTGTAGAACCATTCCGGCTGGCTACCGACTTGCCCGGCGGCCGGCTTGCCGCCTTCGACACCTTCGAGAAATATCCGCATCGAATCGGTCTGCTTTTCGGCCGCGGCCGCTGCGCGATGCATCTTGTCGCGGCCTTCGGCGGAGCCCAGATGAGTCAGGCCCGTGCCGGTCATGAACAGGTGCGCCGGATCCGGGTGATCGATCGGCGCCAGCAGCCGGCCGGCGGCAAGTTCGGCAGCGACGTCCACCGACTCGCCAAAGCCGCAGTCGGCTACCGCGCCCGCGAGATCCGTGCCCATGGTGATCGCCAGCTGCGCCAGCGCTCTCACGCTGTCGACACCGACCACAAAGGCGTCGCCGCTGCCGGTGGAGGCGATGACGGAGCGACGGCCGCTCGCGTCACGGTGTTGCAGAAGGCGCAGGGTCATGTCGTTCCTCTCTTCATGGGGATGCCGCACCCGCCGGTTTCGGGGGTGCGATAAGTCGTGGAATACGCGCTGCGGTGATCAGTGCGTGGCAACGCCGTCGAGCAGCCGCGGCAAACCGGCGTCATCGCGCAGCACAGCGGGCAGCAGCCGAGGCGGGAAATTCTGATAGGAAACCGGGCGCAGAAAACGGTCGATGGCCAGACTGCCCACCGAAGTGGAGCGCCCGTCTGAGGTGGCCGGATACGGTCCACCGTGCACCATCGCATGGGTCACCTCGACACCGGTGGGCCAGCCGTTGACGACAATGCGTCCGCTGCGGCGTTCCAGCACAGGCAATAACCGTGAGGCCATGTCGATATCGCCATCGTCCATCTGCAGCGTCGTGGTCAGCTGTCCCTCTGCCGCTGCCAACACTGACTGCAACTCGGCTTCATCGGCGCAGCGTACGAGCAATGACGACGCGCCGAATACCTCCTGCCCCAGCGCCTTGTCGGACAAAAACGACCGGCCGCTGGTTGAGAAGAAGGCAGCGCGGCCAGCATTGCCGCCGTCGGCCGCAGGGCCCTGGGCGATGGTCTGCACCTGGTCGTGCTGCTGCAGCGCGTCGATCGAGTGCTCGTAAGCCGAGTGAATGGCGCCCGTCAGCATGGTCTGCGCAGCGGCGCCCGAAATCGCTTCGGCCGCCGTCGATATGAAGGCATCGAGCCCCTCGCCCTCCATGGCGAGCAGCAGGCCGGGATTGGTGCAAAACTGGCCTGCGCCCATGGTCAGCGAACCGACAAACGCCTTGCCAAGCTCCGCACCGCGCGCGCGCAGCGCTTCCGGCAACAGCAGCACCGGATTGATGCTCGACATCTCGGCATAAACGGGAATCGGAACCTCGCGCGCTTGCGCCAGTTTGACCAGCGCCAGGCCACCGGCGCGCGATCCGGTAAAGCCCACGGCGGCGATCGCGGGGTTCTTGACCAGCGCGGCACCCAGTTCAATACCCGGACCAACCAGATGCGAAAACACGCCCGATGGCAGGCCGCTGGCCTTCACCGCTGCATGGATGGCTCGGGCAACCATCGCGCCCGTCGCCGGATGGGCCGGATGACCCTTGACCACCACCGTGCAACCGGCCGCAAGCGCGGAGGCGGTATCACCACCAGCCGTGGAGAAGGCGAGCGGAAAGTTCGACGCGCCGAACACGGCCACCGGCCCCAGCGGAATTCGGCGCAGGCGCAGATCGGCGCGCGCCGGCGCCGTCGTGCTCTGAGTTGCCGGGTCGATGCGCAGGCCCAGCCAGTCGCCGCGCCTGAGCACACCGGCGAACAGCTTGAGCTGATTGACGGTTCGGCCACGCTCGCCTTCGAGACGCGCGCGCGGCAGGCCGCTTTCCCGCATCGCGGTGACGATCAGATCGTCGCCCAATGCTAGAATTTCAGCGCCAATGCGTTCCAGAAATACCGCTCTGGCTTCGGCATCGGTCGCACGGTAAGTGTTGAAAGCGGCCTCCGCCGCCGAACAGGCGGTGTTGACGTCGGCGATGTCATTCGTTTCAAAACGCGGGCCGAAGGGTTGACCGCTGGCGGCATCAATCGAGCGGAACTCCATTTTCCTGTCACCGGTCCGCTGGGGCTTGTCGTCATTCAACATCGTGCTTCACCGCGATTAATTACTCAGACAATTAGGTTAAGGCGGGTATGCTGGTTTTGCAATGCCGGCCGCTTTCCCGAAACGTCTGGCGCGCAAGTCATGGATCGTTATAACGCGTCACAAAGAGGGACGAGCTCTTGAGCAAGACAATCACGCCAGCAGAACCCATCAAGCGCGCGCGCGAACCTCGCGGTACGGGGCGCCGCCTTTACGGCGCAATTGCCCACAAGCTGGGGGCGGCGATCCTGGCGGGGGAATACCTTCCTGGCGACGTGCTTTCCGGCGAAATCGTGTTCGCCGAATTGCTGGACGTGTCGCGCAGCGCGTACCGCGAAGCGATCCAGGTGCTGGCCGCCAAAGGTCTCGTAGAAAGCCGGCCAAAGGCTGGCACGCGCGTTTTGCCGAGGAACCGCTGGAATCTACTCGACCCGGAAGTGTTGGGCTGGGCCTTTGCAGGGCAACCGGATGTCGCGTTTGTGCGCAGCCTGTTCGAACTTCGCGCCATCGTCGAGCCTGCTGCCGCCGCACTGGCTGCAGAGCGGCGCGACAAGGCCGCACTGAAAAGCATGCGTGATGCGCTGGCAGGCATGACGCGGCATACGCTTGCCAGCGAAGCCGGCCGCATGGCCGATCGCGATTTTCACAACGCTATTCTGCACGCCACCGGCAACGATGCGCTGATCGTTCTCAGCGCCAGCGTATGCGCCGCCGTCAGCTGGACGACGCAGTTCAAGCACCGTCAGCGCGACCTGCCCCGCAATCCCATTCCCGACCACCGTCGCGTGCTGGATGCCATTGCGGCGAGCGACCCGGTCGCCGCCAGCGACGCGATGCGTGTGCTGGTGGAACTGGCGCTAGAAGATACGCGCCAGTCCATGCAGGCCTGAGCTATTGCCGTAAGCGGAGACTTTTTCAGCGACCGCCGGTGCGGCGCTTGTTGTAGACGTCGAATGCCACGGCAGCCAGCAGCACGAGCCCCTTGATCAGCGACTGGTACTCCGTGCCGACCCCAAGAATCGACATGCCGTTGTTGAGCAGGCCGATAATGAGTCCGCCGACGATGGCTCCGGTGACCGTACCAATGCCGCCCGTGACCGCAGCGCCACCGATGAATACGGCCGCAATCGAGTCGAGCTCAAAACCGGAGCCCGCGCTCGGGCTGGCGAGATTGAGCTGCGCGGTGAACACCAGACCGGCCAGCGCCGAGATCACGCCCATATTGACGAACAGCAGAAACGTCACGCGCTGCGTCTTGACGCCCGATAGCGCCGCCGCGTGCAGGTTGCCGCCGATCGCATAGACATGACGACCGAAGACCGAGCGCGCCATTACCGCCGCATAGATCACGATGAGCAGGCCGAGAATCACCAGCACGATGGGCGTGCCGTTGTAGCTCGCCAGCAAAAACGCGATGAACACGATCAGGAACGCGCCAAACGCCAGCTTGAGAATGAACCACCACAGCGGCTCGGACTCCAGCCCGTATTTATGACGCGCCGAACGCTGGCGCAGCGCCCCGGCAATCAGCACGATCGAGGCCAGCACACCAAGCCCCAGCGTGAGCGGCTCGTAGCCGCTGGTGCCGAAACTCGGCAGAAACCCCGACCCCAGGCGCCGGAAAGCCTCCGGAAACGGCGAGATCTGCTGATTCTGCAGCGCGATCTGCGCCGCTCCGCGAAACACCAGCATGCCGGCAAGCGTGACGATGAAGGCCGGTATTCGAAAGTAAGCGATCCAGAAACCCTGCCACGCACCAACCAGCGCGCCGAGAATCAGGCACAGCACGATCGCAATCGGCCACGCGATATGCCACTCGGTGATCATCACGCCGGCCATGGCGCCGACAAAGGCCACCACCGAGCCCACGGACAAATCGATATGACCGGCGATGATCACCATCACCATGCCGATCGCCAGAATCAGGATGTAGCTGTTCTGGATGACCAGGTTGGAGACGTTGATCGGGCGCAGCGTGATGCCGTGCGTGGTGATCTGAAAAAACAGCACGATCACGATCAGCGCACTGAACAGGCCGACCTGGCGAAGCTGGCCGGTGAGGTAACTCAGTACCTTGCGTGCCTCGCTGATGGGCTTCGTCACTTCGTTAGACGTTGTCACTGGTGGACCTCTCCCGCTCTTTGGTCATGTGCTGCATAAGAAATTCGGCGGTCGCCTGCGAGCGCGGAATATCGGCCGTGATGCGCCCCTCGGCGAGGGTGTAGATGCGGTCGCAGACGCCGAGAAGTTCCGGTAGCTCCGACGAGATCATGATCACGCCTTTGCCCTCGTCGGCGAGCCGATTGATGATGGTGTAGATCTCGTACTTCGCGCCAACATCGATGCCGCGCGTTGGCTCGTCCAGAATCAGCACATCCGGGTTGGCGTACATCCACTTCGACAGCACGACTTTCTGCTGATTGCCGCCCGACAGTTTTCCAGTGATGGAGTCGACGCTCGGCGCCTTGATATTGAGGCTCTTGAGGTACTTCCCGGCGACCGTCGCTTCCTTGTGGTCGTCAACGAAACCAAACAGGCCCGCCAGCTTGCCCAGCGCCGATCCGGAAACGTTGCGCGTGATGTCGTCGATCAGGTTGAGCCCGTAACGCTTGCGGTCTTCCGTCGCATAGGCGATACCGTGCTGTATCGCCTTGGACACCGTGCCTGTATCGATTTCGACGCCGCGCTTGAAGACCTTTCCGCTGATCTTCACGCCATAGCTCTTGCCAAACAGGCTCATCGCCAATTCGGTGCGCCCTGCCCCCATCAGCCCGGCGATGCCCACGATTTCGCCGGCACGAACGGAAATCGAGGCGTTCTTGACGATCTGACGTGAGGTGTCGATCGGATGAAACACGTTCCAGTGTTCGACGCGCAGCAACTCTTCGCCGATCGTCGATGTGTGATCCGGGTAGCGGCTTTCGAGCTCACGCCCGACCATGCCCTTGATAATGCGCTCTTCAGTGATGTCGTCTGCGCGCATGTCGAGCGTTTCGATCGTGCGGCCATCGCGGATGATCGTCACCTCGTCAGCGATGGCTTTGATCTCGTTCAACTTGTGGCTGATGATGATCGAGGTGATGCCCTGGCTCTGCAGCTGTTTGATCAGCTCCAGCAAATGCGCCGAATCCTCGTCATTGAGAGCGGCCGTCGGCTCATCGAGAATAAGCAGCTTCACGCGCTTGGAAAGCGCCTTCGCGATCTCGACCAGCTGCTGCTTGCCCACGCCGATGTCGGTGATCTTGGTAATTGGATTGTCTTTCAGGCCGACCCGCGCGAGGAGTTTGGACGCCTCCAGGTTGGTCTTGTTCCAGTCGATCCAGCCCTTCGTCTGCTGCTCATTGCCGAGAAAAATATTTTCGGCAATCGAGAGATAAGGAATGAGCGCGAGCTCCTGGTGAATGATCACCACGCCAGCCGCTTCGGAATCGTTGATGTTCTTGAAGTCGACTTTTCCGTCTTCGAAAACGATCTGGCCATCGAAGCTGCCCGCGGGATACACGCCGCTGAGCACCTTCATGAGAGTCGATTTACCCGCGCCATTCTCGCCGCAAATGGCGTGAATGTGTCCGCGCTTGACGCCGAGCGAGACGTTTTGCAAAGCCTTGACGCCTGGAAACGTCTTCGTGATGCCCTGCATCTCGAGAATGTTTGTCGTCACGTTTTCTGCTTCTTCCAGGATGAGAAGAAAGATGGGAAACCGAAGCGCGGGTCGCGGATAAACCGACTACCCGCGCTTCGGTGAGCGGCCGTTACTGAAGCTGCGCCGGCGTGTAATAACCGCTGTCGATAAGGACCTTCTGATAATTCGCCTTGGTCACAACCGTCGGCTGGAACAGGTAGGTCGGAACGGTGATCACTTTGTTGTTATAGGTCTTGTCGTCATTCGTCTCGGGCTTCTTGCCGGTCAGGATGTCGTTGGCCATGACAGCGGCCTGGTCAGCAAGCTTGCGTGTGTCTTTGTAAATCGTGGAGTACTGCTGGCCGGCAATGATCGACTTCACTGATGCGGCCTCTGCATCCTGCCCGGTGATGATCGGCAGCGGCTTGCCCGACGTACCGTAACCCGCGCCCTGCAGCGCGGAGATGATGCCGATCGACAGGCCATCATATGGCGACAGCACACCGTCGAGAGTTGCGCCGTCCGAATAGGACTTTGCAATCAGGTTCTGCATGCGCGCCTTGGCCGTTGCCGGGTCCCACTGCAGCGTGGCGACCTGGGTGAAGCCGGTCTGGCCGCTCTTGACGACGATGGAGCCATCGGCGATGTAGGGCTTGAGTGTGTCCATCGCACCATTGAAGAAGAACGTGGCGTTATTGTCATCCGGGCTGCCGGCGAACAGCTCGACATTCAACGGACCCTTTTTGTCGGTTTTCTTGCCGTCCGCATCGAGCAGTCCAAGGCCGGTCAGCAGGCTGTTTGCCTGATCGACGCCCACCTTGTAGTTATCGAATGACACGTAGTAGTCGACGTTCTTGCTGCCGGTGAGCAGACGATCGTAGGAGATGACCTTGATACCGGCCTTGGCAGCCGCGTCGAGCTGATCGCTGAGCGAGCCGCCGTCGATCGACGCGATGACAAGAATTTTGGCGCCCTTGGTGATCATGTTGCTCACCTGAAGAACCTGCTGCGGGATCTTGTTGTCGGCGTACTCGAGGTCGACCTTGTAGCCGAGCTTTTCGAGGTCTTCCTTCACAGCGTTGCCGTCCTTGATCCAGCGCTCGGATACCTTGGTCGGCATGGCCACGCCGATCAATGCGCCTTTATTGTCGGACGATGCGGCGGCGCTATCGGAGCCTCCACGCCCGCCGGAGCAGGCGGCAAGCGAGAATGCCAAACCCATCGTTGCGATGCCGATCAGTAATTTTTGTGCCTTCACGGTGAGTACCTTTCAGTTGATTTCAGGACGTCTTCATCGGTGTAGTGCTGATCGGTCCGCATTGTCCGGGTGCGGATCCGTGCGCTGCCCTAAAAACAGGCAGCCGGTTTTGTTTGTAATTATCGAAGCCGGAATCATCGAAGACGGTCTGCTGTCGCTCGACGCCAGCGCCCGATGACGCACGGGAACAACGGCGCCTTTTCGTGATTCCAGCCTGGCTCCGCCGGAAGGAAGCAGCGCGCACTATTCAGATCGCCTTTCAATGGATGGAATGTTCTTTACTGCGACGCGCGTCATCGCTTATCTTGTCTGAGTAATAGACTATCGACGCAATCCTCACGCGTCAACGACCACTCGCGAAACAAAACTGGAGTAGATATGAGCATCTCGCTTAAAATCACGTCCGCCGCCGTTTCAACCGCTTTGATGGCTTTTAGTGGACACGTTTTTGCAGCAGAAGCAAGTCGCGCTGCAGCAGGACAGCTGAAGGACGGCACCACCGTCGACGCTATTACACTGAGTAATTCCCATGGCATCACGGCCCGGGTGCTCGCGTACGGCGCTACGCTCCAGTCACTGATCGGTCCGGACCGTCATGGCAAACCGGCCGATGTCATTCTCGGCTACGACGACCTGAGCTCGTACGTCGATCATCCCAACTTTTTCGGGGTCACCGTCGGACGCTACGCCAACCGCATCGCCGGCGGCCGATTTGCGTTAGACGGCAAGACCTACCAGCTGCCGCTCAACGACAAGACCAACAGCCTGCACGGCGGCGGCAACGGCTTCGATAAAGTGCTGTGGAAAGTCGTTTCGGTGAAGAGCGGCCCCGTGGCCAGCGTCGTGCTCTCGCATCACAGCGCGGACGGTGATTCGGGCTATCCCGGCAATCTCGATGCCACTGTCACTTACACCCTCGACGAAAGCGGCAACCTTGGCATTCGGTTCGAAGCAAAAACGGACAAGCCGACCATCGTCAATATGACGAACCATGGCATCTTCAATCTGGCTGGTGAAGGTTCGCCGGACGGTGCCATGAATCAGCGCCTCACCATACCGGCAAGCGCGATCACGCCGGTCAACGCTACGCTGATACCAACCGGCAAGCTGCGCCCTGTCGCGGGAACAGTGTTCGACTTCCGCACGCCACGCGTCATTGCCGATGGCCTGCGCGACGGTCGCGACGAGCAGATCGTTTTCGGCCGCGGCTACGACCACAATTTTGCGCTCGATAAAGGTGTTACCAAGACGCCGCAGCTCGCTGCGCGGCTGGAAGATCCCGCCTCCGGTCGCGTACTGGAAGTATTGAGCACCGAACCGGGCGTGCAGTTCTACACCGGCAACTTTCTCGACGGCACCTTTATCGGCAAGCACAGCCACGTCTACCGCATGGGCGACGGCGTCGCGCTTGAGCCGCAGAAATTCCCCGACGCACCCAACGAACCCGGCTTTGTCTCGGCCCGCGTCGATCCTGGCAAGCCCTATGTACACACCATGATTTATCGCCTATCCACGCTTCCTGAGTGATCTGCAGCCTGCCATGAACAATCCCGCCAAACCCAAGCTTCGTTCGCGCGCCTGGTTCAACAATTCCGACAATATCGACATGACGGCGCTCTATCTGGAGCGCTACCTCAACTTCGGTCTGTCGCTGGAAGAACTGCGTTCGGGCAAGCCGATCATCGGCATTGCCCAGACCGGCAGCGATCTTTCGCCG
>CBAAAD010000051.1:0-10904 GCA_964658785.1 uncultured Methylobacterium sp. | reverse complement strand
ATCCAAAGCGACTGCAACCAGACATCTGGCCGATCTCGTGGCTAATGGCTGCTTAGTGCGTTTACCCGGCGGAGGGCGCAGCACGCGCTATCAAATCAAAATGCACGAACCGTAACCAATCCCTTTCTTAAAAAAGCGCAAGCGGAACAGAGGGCTTCGGACATATCAGTTCCGACTTTCCTCAACCAACTTTGCCTATCGTTCTATCCCTTTTAAGCATCCAGGCTCGTAACGCTATCAACGAGAAGAAATAGTTCGGTGAACGAACAGCTCTAGCCCCGAACTCAATGCCGGAGGAACGCATCCATGCTGATCTCAAACACGTCACCCGCCGCAAAGTACCGGCACGCACCAAGGTCAAGCTTCGCGAAGCCACCGAAGAACATATGGCCGTGATCGGTAGCGAACCCGAGCGCGTCAAAGCCTACTTCCGCGACCATCGAGTCAAGTACGCTACTTGACGATGTTTAAGGGCCGAATCAGCAGATGCTTATTCAGACGAGCATCGCTGTCACAAGTGAAGTCAGTCGTTGCTGACTCGCGGTCCACTGCTATCTCGTCCCCAAATTAATCGGACCGGAGGCGTCCAGCGTTCGGAGTCTGGGTAAAGCGATATGGGCAAACAGGCCCACTGAACCCGGTCAAACTCGAGCTAGTCAACTAACATCATTTTTTCTTTTTCGGGCGAAGCTTCGCATGACTGATGGCTGGCTCAGTCTCAAGAAAATTGCCAAACGCCTTGCATAGCACTGACACTGAGTACGCCTGTATCGCCAAGCGTCAGAATAACGGCGTATCCGCCCCACCCAACGTCATCGCAGCGCGCGCCATTCCCGTGGCGTATGCCAAACCCTGGCTGTCCACCGAAACCGAGCTGGACGAGTACCTGCAACAACAGCGTGCCGCGGGGCTGAAGGAAATTCTTACCGGCAATCGCGTACAGATCTGAAGGAGCTCAGCATGACAAAGGATATTGTTCAAAAAATGCACAGCCAGCTGGATCCCATCGTGCAGCGGGTGCCCGGGGAGAACATCGAGTTCTGGTACGCCCGCGACCTGCAGGAGCCGCTGGGCTACGCCCGCTGGGAAAACTTCCTGACCGCGATCAATCGTGCCGTCGAGTCTTGTAAATCAACCGGTTATAACCCGGATGATCATTTCCGTGGCGTCACGAAAATGATCGAGATCGGCAAGGGAGGCCAGCGTGAAGTGGATGACTTCATGCTCACCCGTTACGCCTGCTACCTGATCGCCATGAACGGCGATCCGCGCAAGGAAGTGATCGCCTTTGCGCGAAGCTATTTCGCTATCCAGACCCGCAAACAGGAGCTGGTGGCAGAGCGCATGCGCCTGCATGCGCGCCTGGATGCCCGCGAACGCCTGCGCGAATTTGAAAAAAGCCTGTCCCAGAACATCTACGAGCGCGGCGTCGACGACAAGGGTTTCGGTCGCATCCGCTCGCGAGGTGACACCGCGCTGTTTGGTGGCCACAGCACGCAGATGATGAAGGAAAGCTGGGCACCCCCGAAAAGCGCCCACTGGCCGACTTTCTGCCTGCGCTGACGATTGCCGCCAAGAACCTGGCGACCGAGATGACCAATCACAACGTCGAGCAGTCGAACCTCAAGGGTGAGGCGCACATCACTGACGAGCACGTAAGCAACAATCTCAGCGTGCGCGGCATGCTGGGTCAGCGTGGCATTCAGCCAGAGCGCCTGCCGGCCGAGGAAGACATCAAGAAGCTGGAGCGGCGCGTGAAGTCCGACCAGAAAAAGCTCGTCCAGCGCTCCGGCAAGCTGCCCGGCAACGAGAACGATTGATGGATACCAGCAAGCTCAAGAAATTTGCCCAGCACGCGCGCCGCCAACTGCGCGAGCAACTCGGCGCACGCATGACTCTGGTGCTGGACGCTGGCAGCGCTGCGCGGCGCGAGAACCTCGGTGCCGCCAAAGAACTGGAAAAGCAGCTCAAAACCAGCAGCCGCTATCAGCTTTTTGAAAAAGGTCGCCTAGCGGGGTGAAGCGCATCTTTGCTGAAGCCGCTGAACAGGGCTTGCCCGAGCCGAGCCCGATATCACCGAGACGGCCACTGGCCTGCGCTTGCGCATCCATCTGAGCGAGCCGATCACGATCGCGTGGGCCCGGGGGCCCAGTCAGGGGCCCAGTCAGATAAAATTCTCCAATTGCTGGCGGCGTAAACGTTGTCGGCCAACGCCTTGGTGGCGGCCCTGGGATTGAAATCCAGAACCGGTACATTCAAACGCACCATCAAGGAGCTGCTGGAATTGAGGAGGATTGCCTCCACCGTGCCGGACAAACCAAATAGCCGATCGATTGACCGAGCAGGGCCGGCAGAAACTGGCGCGTCAGCAGCGAGTCTCACGGAGCCGCACCGATGGCTGACTCCAGAATTACCCGAGCCCTGCCGATCCCTACGGTAGAAGCAATTACTCGCGCGACTGCGCCACAACGCTGCCGTCGGTCGGATCGACCAGCAGGTGGATGTCGCCGCCCTGCGGGGATTTGGCGGAGACGCTCCACAGGCCGTCGTCGAATTTGACGTCGGTGGGGTTCTGGTAGCCGGCGGTTGTCAGCTTGGCTTTGACTTCGTCCGCGTTGAGGGCGGACGGCGCATCGGCGGGATAGACGCGGCCAGTGACGGGCCCGACGGCCAGTTTGGACCACTGCTTGTTACCTCCGCGGGCCTTGGTGCGCCACACGCCATCCTTGAATGCCAGGCCTTCGACTTCCTTGTAGCCGGCATTGGCGATCGACGTCTCAATGGCGTCCTGGGTCAACGCACCGCCGGTCGGGGTTGCCCACGTCACCGTCGTAGTGGTCATCTGGGTGGCGCCGACTGGCGCTGCGGCATTCGTTGGTGCGGTCTGCGCCATGGCGGCACTGCAAACCGACAGACCCAGCAAGAGGGGAAGCATGCGCTTGTTCATGGTCAAGTCCTTGTGTGTCAACGAAGGTGTGGGAGGCGCAGCTTGCGCAGACGCACTGCAAACCGACGTGAACGGGCGAATTCCGTTTACTCATGACTCAGGCCATCCCAGGGCTGTACCGTGCCGGTAAGTCCTGCGCGGCCACTTTCGTCATCCCTCGACCGCCAATCTCTCGACCTAAGAGCGCGGGGACAGCGTTTTTCTATTTGAGCCGCAATCGCGTGCAGGTCCGCAAGCATTACCAAGCATGAGTTGAAGGCGGCCGGCCGGGCAGTCTCAACGGCAACTGGGCGCTACACTGCGCAGATGGAAATATTCAAAGTCTTTACCCTCGAGGCGGCGCACCGGCTGCCCAACGTGCCCCCGGGCCACAAGTGCGCGCGACTGCACGGGCATTCGTTCCGCGTGGAGATTCATCTTCAGGGCGAGTTGGGCGCTGAAACCGGCTGGGTCATGGATTTTTCCGACGTGAAGACGGCTTTTCAACCGCTTTACGACCAGCTGGACCACCACTACCTCAACGACATCGAGGGTCTGGAGAATCCGACCAGCGAGCGGCTGTCGATCTGGGTATGGGATCGCCTCAAGCCCGTGCTTCCGCTCCTTTCGGAGGTCGTGGTCCATGAGACCTGCACCTCGGGTTGTCGCTATCGGGGAAGGTAGGTCCGGCGGGCGGGTTCTTCTACCGAAAGGCGCCCGTGTACGCTGAGTGCGAAAATGCTGCGCCGCCGCAGTGTTTCTGCCTCCATCTTGACGGCATCGGACCCTCACTGCGGTTGTCGTGCCGCTGGGCCGGCTGGTATACTTTTCGAGATTAGCATTGTGACCCGTAGCTCAGACGGCGTCGCTTGGTGCAAACCGCGCGGGGGCCGTACTTGCTCAACAGTCTTGCCTCCGGTCGGCGTCTGGCACTGCGCGTTGTGGTCTGGCAGATCGCTGCAGGGGTCTTGGCTGGAATTTTTTTCTTAACCTTTGGCTGGCGCGAAGCACTTGCGGCCTTCCTTGGTGCGGGAATTGTCGCTACCGGTACGGCGCTGCTCTCGTTGAGAGTGTTCGCGCTGCTGGGTAGCGGAGAAATGGTATTGGCAAGGTTGCTCGCGGGAGTCATCCTCAAGTGGGTGGCGATCGGGGGAGGCTTGATGCTGATCCTGGTGCAGTTCAAGTTGCCGCCTCTTGCAACAATTACGGGGCTCGTTGCTGCTTACGCAGTCAATTTGTTGGCGTTCAGATTCAAGGGTTAGTTATGGCAAGCGAGCCGCAGGGCGGTCTTACCGAATACATCACTCACCACCTGGAGCACATGGTGGTGATGACGCGTCCCGGCGCCGGCTCGTTCTGGCACGTTCGCGTGGACTCGATTGTGGTCTCTTTTGTGCTGGGCGTGATCTTTTGCCTGTGGTTCTGGTTGTTCGCGCGCAAGGCCAGTTCGGGCGTGCCCTCGAAGGGTCAGGCGCTGGTCGAGATCATCGTTGAGTTCGTGGACACCCAGGTCAAGGACACCTTCCACGGTGACCGCCGGACCATTACGCCGCTGGCGCTGTCGATCTTCATGTGGGTGTTCCTGATGAACGCCATGGATCTGCTGCCGGTGGATCTGGCCGGTTGGCTGGTCACCACGTTCCGTGGCCACGAAGTGGCGCATCACACGTTTTTCCGCATGGTTCCGACGGCGGACGTCAATACGACGGTGGGCCTGTCGGTTGCGGTGTTCTTCATCGTGCTGGCGCACGCTTTCAGTGCCAAGGGCGGGCTTGGGTTCGGCAAGGAACTGCTGACGGCTCCCTTTCAGGCCAACAGCATGGGCGCGAAGATCGCACTTTCGCCGTTCAATCTGTTGCTCAACGTCGTTGAATATCTGTCGAAGCCGGTGTCGCTGGCCATGCGACTGTTCGGCAACATGTACGGCGGCGAGCTGGTTTTCATGCTCATCGCCGGGTTGATGGTCAGCTGGATCAGCTTTGTGCCGGGCGTGCTTTTCAACACGGCTTGGGCGATTTTCCATATCCTGATCATTGCGCTGCAGGCATTTATTTTCATGATGCTCACGATTGTCTATATCGCCATGGCGCGTGAGCACCATTAAGTCACATCACTCTTTGTGGTCGCACGGTTCCACCCTGTTTTGTTTTGCCCAGTAAATTTGTCCATCAAGTACAGCCAACCTTTTATTGCCTCGTAGGAGAACACCATGGAATTCATCGCACACGTGCAGGCTCTGACGGCCATTGCCATCGGCATCATCATCGGCCTGGGCGCTCTCGGTGCTTGCCTCGGTATCGGCATCATGGGCTCGAAGTTTCTTGAAGCCGCTGCTCGTCAGCCGGAGCTGGTGCCGCTGCTGCAGGGCCGCATGTTCCTGTTGGCCGGTCTGATCGACGCCGCGTTCATTATCGGTCTGGCCATCGCGCTGCTGCTGGCCTTCTCCAATCCGCTGCTGGCCGCTCTCAAAGCGGTTGCGGGCTGATCAAGGCTGCTCACGCCACTGCTGCCGACACGTTGGCAGCGGTGGTCGTACGGTTAATGTGTTTCAGGAGATAACGGAGAGATCATGGATATCAACATGACCTTCCTGGGCCAGATGCTATCGTTCGCGATACTGGTCTGGTTCACCACCAAGTTCATCTGGCCGCAGATCAATAAAGCGATCGAAGACCGTCAGGTCAAGATTGCCGAGGGTCTGAACGCCGCTGAACAGGCGCATGCTGAACTGCGCGCGGCTGATACCAAGGTTGCAGCCGAGATCAAGGTGGCTCGTCAGCAGGCTGGCGAGATCATCGACAAGGCTCAGCAGCAGGCCAATCAGATCATCGAAAAGGCTCGCGCCGAAGCGGTGGTCGAGATCAACCGGCTCAAGGCCTCGGCGCAGGAAGACATCGCCTCGATGGCGCAGCGCGCCCGCGACCAGCTGCGCGAGCAGGTGGGTGCGTTGGCCGTGCAGGGCGCCAGCAAGATCGTGCAGCGCGAAGTCGATGCGTCCACGCACAAGGCGTTGCTCGACCAGCTCGCGGCCGAGATCTGATCAATGGCACAGGCAATCACTCTCGCCCGCCCGTATGCACGCGCCGCTTTCGAAGTGGCGCATGCCACCGGGTCGCTGGATAGCTGGTCGCAGTCGCTGGCGTTTGCCGCGGCGGTGTCGGCGGATGCGCGCGTGGTCGATCTCGACAACGACCCACGGGTCAAGCCCGAGCAGATCGTGGCGCTGCATTTGCCCGAGGGCGTGGCCAGCGACGCGCCGTTTGCGCAGTTTCTGGCCGAGCTGGTCGAAAACCGCCGCGTCGCCCTGTTACCGGAAGTGGCCGAGCTGTTCGAAGGCTACAAGCGCGAATCCGAGTCGCAGCTCCTGGTGAAGGTCACCAGCGCGCTCGCGCTCGATGCCGCGCAGTCCGAGCAGCTGAAGGCGTCGCTGAAGCGCCGTTTCAAGCGCGAGATCGAGCTGGAGACCGATGTCGATGCGTCGCTGCTGGCTGGCGTGGTGATCGATACCGGAAGCGAAGTGATAGACGGTTCGGCTCGCGGACGCCTTGAGCGCATGGCGAGCGCGCTGACAGTCTAGTTTTACGCGAAGTCCGTTTCGCGAAGAGCAAAAACTGGCCATCAACGGCTGAACTCGAAAATAGTTTTACGCGAAGTACCAACGCGCATAGTAGGAAAGCCGGCCATCCATGCCGGGCAGTTATTCAACGCGAAGTCCGTTTCGCGAAGAGCAAAAACCGACCATCCGTGGCCGGACAGTTTGGTAAGACGCGAAGTCCGTTTCGCGGAAAGCAAAACCGGCCATCCATGGCCGGACTCTTGGAAAAGAGACCTAAAAATTCAGGATCACGACCTATGTCCAGCACCACCTTGAATCCGTCGGAAATCAGTGAGCTGATCAAGACCCGCATCGAGCAGTTCAAGCTCGGCGCCGAAGCACGCAACGAAGGCACGCTGATCAGCGTGTCCGACGGCATCGTGCGCATCCACGGCCTGGCCGACGTGATGCAGGGCGAAATGATCGAGCTGCCGGGTAACTCGTTTGCCCTGGCGCTCAACCTGGAGCGCGACTCGGTCGGCGCCGTGGTGCTGGGCGAATACCAGCATCTGCGCGAAGGCGACACCGCCAAGACCACCGGCCGCATTCTGGAAGTGCCGGTGGGTCCGGAGCTGCTGGGTCGCGTCGTCGACGCGCTGGGCAATCCGATCGATGGCAAGGGTCCGCTCAATGCCAAGGTCAACGCCGCCATCGAAACCGTGGCGCCGGGCGTGATCTGGCGCAAGTCGGTCGACCAGCCGCTGCAGACCGGCTACAAGTCGGTCGACGCGATGATTCCGGTCGGCCGCGGTCAGCGCGAGCTGATCATCGGCGATCGCCAGACCGGCAAGACCGCGCTGGCCATCGACGCGATCATCGCGCAGAAGAATTCCGGCATTAAGTGCATTTACGTGGCGATCGGCCAGAAGCGCTCGTCGATTGCCAACGTGGTGCGAAAGCTCGAGGCCAACGGCGCTCTGGCGTACACCATCGTGGTGGTCGCGTCAGCCTCCGAGTCGGCCGCGCTGCAGTACGTGGCGCCATATTCGGGTTGCGCGATGGGCGAATACTTCCGCGATCGCGGCGAAGACGCGCTGATCGTGTACGACGATTTGTCCAAGCAGGCCGTGGCCTACCGCCAGATCTCGCTGCTGCTGAAGCGTCCGCCGGGCCGCGAAGCCTATCCGGGCGACGTGTTCTATCTGCATTCCCGTCTGCTCGAGCGCGCAGCCCGCGTGTCCGAGGAGTACGTCGAGAAGTTCACCAATGGCGAAGTGAAGGGCCAGACCGGTTCGCTGACCGCGCTGCCGATTATCGAGACCCAGGGTGGCGACGTCTCGGCCTTCGTACCGACCAACGTGATCTCGATCACCGACGGCCAGATCTTCCTGGAAACCGACCTGTTCAACGCCGGTATCCGTCCGGCCGTGAACGCCGGTATCTCGGTGTCCCGCGTCGGCGGTGCCGCGCAGACTAAAATCGTCAAGAAGCTGTCCGGCGGCGTGAAGCTGGCGCTGGCACAGTACCGTGAGCTGGCCGCGTTCGCGCAGTTCGCCTCGGATCTGGACCCGGCCACGCGCGCGCAGCTGGACCGCGGCCAGCGCGTGACCGAGCTGATGAAGCAGGGCCAGTATTCGCCGCTGTCGATCGCCGAACTGGCGCTGTCGGTGTATGCGGCCGAGAAGGGCTACCTCGATGACCTCGCGGTCAACCAGGTGCTGCCGTTCGAGAAGGGCCTGCACGCCTTCATGCACCAGAACCACGAAGAGCTGATGACCAAGATCGTGGCCACAGGCGACTGGAACAACGACATCGAAGCCACCTTCAAGGCCTCGCTGGACGAGTACAAGAAGACCGGTAGCTGGTGAGTAAAAGCGGGAACAGGGAACAGGGAATGGGGAAGTGGCGTTTGACGCAGTACCCCATTCCAGAGGGAGCTTCAGTTCCCCACTCCCCGTTCCCTGTTCCCCCGAAGCGAGCATAGCGAGCGAGACAGATGGCAAGCGGACGCGAAATCAAAACCAAGATCAAGAGCACGCAGAACATGCGCAAGGTCACGCGCGCGCTCGAAATGGTCTCGGCGGCGAAGATCCGCCGCGCGCAGGACATGATGCGCGCCTCGCGGCCGTATGCCCGTGCGATGCGCAAGGTGATCGCGCACGTGGCCCAGGCAAGCACCGATTTCAGCCATCCGTTCCTGACCCAGCGCGACAACGTGGCGCGCGTCGGCTACATCGTGGTGTCGACCGATCGCGGCCTGTGCGGCGGCCTCAACTCCAACCTGTTCCGCCGGCTGCTGCCCTCGATCGCTGAGTGGCAGAAGCAGGGCGTGGAAGTGGACGTGGTCGCGATCGGCCAGAAAGCCATCTCGTTCTTTCGCCGCATCAAGGGCGTCAACCTGATCGGCAGCGTGAGCCATCTTGGCGAGAAGCCCAAGCTTGAGCAGCTGGTCGGCGTGATCAAGGTGATGATGGACGTCTATACGTCCAACGGCCTGGATCGCGTGTTTCTGGCCTACAACGACTTCGTCAACACCATGACGCAGAAGCCCACCATCGATGCACTGCTGCCGCTGCCGGCGGTCGCGGCGGAGATGGAGAAAACCGACGGCGCCAAGCTCGAACAGAAGAACGACTGGGATTACATCTACGAGCCCGACGCGCAGAGCGTGCTGGAGCACGTGCTGGCCCGCTATGTCGAGTCGCTGGTGTACCAGGCGACGCTGGAGAATCTGGCCAGCGAGCACGCCGCGCGCATGGTCGCCATGAAGGCGGCGTCGGACAACGCCAGCAAGGTGATCGGTGATTTGACGCTGGTCTACAACAAGGCGCGTCAGGCGGCGATTACTCAGGAAATTTCGGAAATCGTGGGCGGCGCGTCGGCGGTATGAGTGCGATCTTCCATGATCGCGAAGATCAAGAAGCGGCTATCCATGGCTGCAGTAGTAAGGAAAAGCGATCGTCCCTGATCGCAGAGCAAGATCAAAAGGCAGCCATCCTTGGCTGCACTCGAAATAGAAACAAGAGCGACATTCATTTGGCGCTTTCTAAAACTTCAAATTACATCCGGAGCATTTCATGAGCCAGGGCAAAGTAGTTCAGATCATCGGCGCCGTCGTCGACGTGGAGTTCGCGCGTCATGAAGTGCCGCAGGTGTATGACGCACTGAAAATCGACGGCACGGCGATCACGCTGGAAGTGCAGCAGCAGCTGGGCGACGGCATCGTGCGCTGCATCGCGCTGGGCTCGACCGATGGCCTGCGCCGCAACCTCGTTGCGCGCAACACTGGCGAAGGCATCAAGGTGCCGGTCGGCAAGGCCACGCTCGGCCGCATCATGGACGTACTGGGCAACCCCATCGACGAAGCCGGTCCGATCGGCGAGCAGGATCAGTGGGTGATCCATCGCGAGGCGCCGAGCTACGACGAGCAGGCAGCCGGCAACGACCTGCTGGAAACCGGCATCAAGGTGATCGACCTGATCTGCCCGTTCGCCAAGGGCGGCAAGGTCGGCCTGTTCGGCGGCGCCGGCGTGGGCAAGACGGTCAACATGATGGAGCTGATCAACAACATCGCCAAGGCGCACGAAGGCCTGTCGGTGTTTGCCGGCGTCGGTGAGCGTACCCGCGAGGGCAACGACTTCTACCACGAGATGAAAGACTCCAACGTGCTCGACAAGGTCGCGATGGTCTACGGTCAGATGAACGAGCCGCCGGGCAACCGTCTGCGCGTGGCGCTGACCGGCCTGACCATGGCCGAGTACTTCCGCGACGAGAAGGACGCCAGTGGCAAGGGCCGCGACGTGCTGTTCTTCGTCGACAACATCTATCGCTACACGCTGGCCGGTACCGAGGTGTCCGCACTGCTCGGCCGTATGCCGTCCGCCGTGGGCTACCAGCCGACGCTGGCCGAGGAAATGGGCGTGCTGCAGGAGCGCATCACCTCGACCAAGACCGGCTCGATCACCTCGATCCAGGCCGTGTACGTGCCCGCGGATGACTACACCGATCCGTCGCCGGCCACCACCTTCGTGCATCTGGATTCCACCGTGGCGCTGTCGCGCGAAATCGCCAGCCTGGGTATCTACCCGGCCGTCGATCCGCTGGCCTCGACCAGCCGCCAGCTCGATCCGCTGGTGATCGGCGTGGAGCACTACGAAGTCGCGCGCAAGGTGCAGGGCACGCTGCAGCGGTACAAAGAACTGAAGGACATCATCGCGATTCTTGGCATGGACGAGCTGAGCGAAGAAGACAAGCAGTCGGTGACGCGCGCACGCAAGATCGAGCGCTTCTTCTCGCAGCCCTTCCACGTGGCCGAAGTGTTCACCGGCTCGCCGGGCAAGTACGTGCCGCTGAAGGAAACCATCCGCGGCTTCAAGATGATCGTCGACGGCGACGTGGATCACCTGCCCGAGCAGGCGTTCTACATGGTCGGCGGCATCGACG
>CBAAAD010000050.1:0-10978 GCA_964658785.1 uncultured Methylobacterium sp. | reverse complement strand
GCGACATGCCTGGCCTGGGCGTGGTGAATGGCATCAAGCGTCTTCGGTCCGGCGACGCCGTCCACTTTCATGTGGTGATCGTGCTGGAAGCGCTCCACCGCGTGGCGGGTGTCGATGCCGAAGTCGCCGTCGGCTTTCAAGGCATGGCCATGGCCGTCTTTATAGCCGAGCTTGGCCAGATCCGTTTGCAGCGTTCTTACGGCTTCGCCATGGGCGCCTTGTTCAAGCATGCGCTTTTCCGTGTGCGGCTCGCCCTGCATCGGCGCCGTGGCCGTGGCTTGCGGCGAGCGACCTCCGGTGATCGGCTCGATGTTCTTTTCTGGAATACGGATGCGATCGTATTTGGCCTCCCAGTAGTGAGTGAACGTGGTGGCCATGTCCCGATCGGACATCTTTTTAAAATCATCGAACTTGGTGCCGGTGATCTTTTCAATATCCTGCGAGCTGACATTGTTAAGCAGGTTGGCGCGAGTATCGCCACAGCTGAAATGCCCGGTCTCCATCGCTGCCTGAAGCGAATGGTAGCCGCCGACGCCTTCCTGATGCGTCAGGTACATATCCAGGCCATTGGGTTCGGGCTTACCCGACAGGTAAGTGCGTCCTTGATCGTGGTCGTGGACCAGCATTTTGCGGTTGTCGAGATACAGCTGCGCCGCTGCGCTGGTGTTTGCTACCGGGTCGAGTTCGCGTCCGCTGATTCCATAAGCCGCCGCCGTGCTGGGCACGAACTGGAACAAGCCCTTAGCACCATGTTCGCCGCGCGAAAGCGTGGGGTCGAACTGGCCACCCGTTTCGATATACGCGAATCGCATGAAGTCGTCACGTGGAATGCCGTGCTGCTGCGCTTCGCGTTCGATGATATCGAGAACTTGATTCTTATCTGGCGTTGCCATGGAAATCTCCTTATAGCGAAAGGGCGTATATCCGATTACAACCTTTTGTGCCTTTGAAGGCGGAAAACAGGATCAAGGTTTGCTGCTGATGTACCGTGCCTTTGTCGCATCGTAGCGATAGTCGATTCCATCGGCCGCACCCAGCGTTTGCGTCTTGCCGGTATTGCCAATTCGGGTGCCACTCATCGCCACATGGACTGATGGCATGGCCTGGCCGTTTTGCGGCGCGAAGCTAAGCGAGCCGATACTCTTCACGCAGGCGATTTTTCCGCCATCGGCTTCATCGCAAGCCGCGCTGTTGTCTTCCCCGGCATCGATATCGCCCAGATAGTTCCACCGCTTACCGTGTGCTTGCACGGTGGTCGGATCGAACAGAAACAGCTCATACGAATTGATGCGCGTGCCCTCGGCCAGATACCAGTCCGGCACCGCTAGCAGCAAGGTGCCATTCGCCATCGCATAGCTCTGTGGTTTTCGCGCTTCGTCGATTTCGTTGCCTTTACCTGAGCCACCAAATTCGCCGATGTCTCGTTCTGCGCCCGCTAGCGACCACGTCCCCGTCGCACTGTTCACATACGTTGCAACGGCCAAGTCGACCTTGTTACCCGGGGCGGACGCCTGACCCGTATCGTCTGAGGCCGTAGGCGCATCGTAAGCAAAACCGGCAAGGTAGTGCCTGTCGTTCAATACGAATGCGTAGCTATACCAGTAGGTCGCCCAACGGCCATTCCCCGCGTCATACGACGTCGCGCCGCCGCTGTCTTTTTTATAGATGGCAGCGAGCACGGCGTTCGGTGATGGAGCAGGCGCATGGGTAGCCGGCGTAGCAACGGTTGCCGCCTGGACTGCAGCCGTCGGCGATGTGGAGCTCTGACCATCACAAGCCGAAGCCAGCGATGCCAATGCGATCAAGCAGGAATAGCCAATGTGTTTCATGGTTCTCTACTATTAGAGAAACGCCAGACGCGTTTCGTGGGGAACGAGCGGCCTGCTGCCTGCGGTAGGTAGGACAGTCCTCGCTGCGTAAAATACGAAGAGCATCTGGGCCCAAACCTCGCTAGCGGGTCGGATAATGTGTCTGACCCATTTGCTCACTCAAGCGAGTACACCTGGCATGTCGGCTGCGGGCGATGCTCTTTAGCGAAACGAGCTGACTCGTAGAGAGCATGGCTATTGAATTCGTACTGGCAGACTGCAGCCAGAATAATAAGCATGGCAGTTAGTGTCATCTTCGCTGCACTTTTCTATGCCTGCTTGAACTGCTGCGTCTGAAGTATTGCCGGTGCGAGTATTGTGTCCATTAACACCGACTACTAATGCAGCGCAGGTGTTGCTATACGAGATCTCGATTTTACATATCGCCCCCCCTCTCGATTGGCAATCCATAATCGCTGCATTCTCCGCTTGGCTTCGACTTAGCATGTTGCTAGCGACTCCAACACTTTTGTTTGGAATGTCCGTTGCAATAGCGCCCCAATAATTGATCCACTTTTCGGGGGCTGGAGGGGGTGTTGGTCCTCCTCGTGACGGTTGCTGTGGCGAATTGATAGGTGCGCAACCTGTCCACCCCTGTCCTTGAACAGGAGCACAATCAACGCCGGGTTGTTGCGCGTGAACCATTCCGACAATCAGCAGCAATACTAGAAGAAGCAAGTTTTTAGTGAGTCGCGAGATCATTATCATTAACTGGTCGGTGGCGGAGTGGTGGGTGCATTGCCATACTGCGGACTTGTGCGAATGCCGGGGTCGGCAGCGGCCATTTGGCGAGGTTGGCCGAGGCTTGGGTTGTTGTAAGTGCCGCCGCCAAAATTACCACCTTGATTGGCGCTACTGGCTTGGTTAATAGTTGTCTGAGTAGGACCAAATCCGCCACCCGCATAAGACCCCGCCGGCTGCCCTTGCGGACCTGGACGGGCGCCCCCAGCGCTGAATGCTGAGTAGGCCATGAAGCTTCCCAGTGTTCCATTGAAGAACATCGCGGCCATGGGCGGAGCAGAGATGATGAGCATGGTCATGAGCAGGCCGATGCCGCCTTGCTCCATGGACTGGGTAGTAATGCCTTCGCTATTTGTGTTCATTAGGCCGTTGATAAGGTCGGAGGCCCACAGCGCCGCGGCAGCACGTGCAGTGACCTCCAGCACCATGCCGGTGACGAAGCTCAGCATTGCCATGGCGAAGACGGTTCCGATGCCGTACATCAGCCATTTGCTGAATAGCGCCTTGGTCTGCTCGAATATCAAACAGAGTATGAAGAGCGGCCCAAGCCCCACGAATAATGCAATGGCCAGGTTATACATCAGCAACATGGCGCCTGCTGTTATGGGCGGGCTAACGGTTCCGAAGATAGCGAAATCCGAAGCGCGGGCCTTGGCATTTTCGGTTGCCACATCGCCCGGAGCGCTTTGCACCACATCAATGGCAGACATAGCAAGTACGGTCAGAGCGAGGTTCTTGTTTATGGCATCGCCGATGCTGGTGTTATCACCTGTAAAGACTTGGTTGATGTCGTTTGGCAGTGTTTGGGTAAACAGATCATGTACGTTTGGACCGTAGAGACCCAGTGTGGTGGCTGCAGTAATGATGAACATCACGCGCATTGCGTTAACCGTGAATCCAATCATTGAGTCACGCGATTGGCCGGTGATGATGCGGTAACCCTGAATCATGATCCAGATCGTCGCCAATATAAGCGCAACCCCGCCGAGAACCCCCATCACATTCGTCATGAGAGTATTCATGAAATCGGTGATCTTGGCGTTGATGTAGGCGTATATCAGTACATAGATGGCGAGATTCACGAGCTTCCCCTATCCCTAAAACAGTAATGCGGTCATCCGCGTAAATCATGGAGGCGCAACCCGAGCCTGTCGCGAAAAATCGGCAGAGGCAGCAATTGTCCGTCCCTGGACAATAAGGTTTATTGGTCGATGGCGAAGGCGCCAGCGAGGGCAGTGGCCTGGACAATATTGCCTACCAGGCTGGGTCTGGAATTAAATAGCGCTGTTGCCAACATCGATTGCTGCTGATTCAATGAGTCAATAATGCCTTGATCCATTTTTACGCGGGCGGTCCACTCCATGATTACCTGTTGTTGCTGGTTGGACAATGTGGTCGATTGTGACGTCGCTTTGTTGGAGTCGCCGAAATTGCTGATTTGGGTCATTAGGCCGGTTACGGCGCTCATGCTGTTATGCAACGCAGGCACTTGTTGGTACAAGTCGGCGGTGGCGTTGTATTGATCGGCTTGGGCATAGACGATGTTGCCGCAATTGACCTGTTGCTGCTTAGCAAAGCTGTTGTTAAGGTCCATGGCTTGTACTGCTGCGCCCAGCGCGGAGGCCACGATGTTGCCAGAGCCCCCACCGGGATTGCATTTTGCCTGGATGAGCGCCTGAATTGTGTCTGGGCTCAGCTCGTTCATAGTGGTTGTGGTGGGAATTAGCGAGCTTAGGGGATTACTAATGATGTTATTGATGCTGCTTATCATCTGCTGCAGCTGATTGGCTAAAGTGACGGCCTGCTCCACTGATTTCGCATACTCTGCCCCTTGTTGGAATGCGGATATTGCAGCAGTTTGGGCATTACTGGTCACGTCGGTAACCAAGACCTGGGCTTTTACGCCGGTAGTAGCAAGGGCGGTCGCCGCCAAGCTAAAGAAAAAAGCTATCTGGCGTTTAGCGCGATGACCGGAATTGAATGGAACCGTTGAGGTTTTCATGGCTTACTCCTGAGTTGAAGTCCCAAATGCTTAAACGGCGGCTGAGCGAGTTGGCCGTGTTGAGCGCGGTGGCTGCGTGGGTTTCTGCTTGCCGCTGCCCTTGCGGTTTTCGTAAAAGGTCGACAGCCACTGCTCGGGCGTTAGCTGGTCGATCGTTACGCCTTCCGCTTCTGCGCGTTCGGCCAGCACTTGATGCATGATTTCTATGTTGTCAGTGGATGCGGAAATCACCGCCAGCGCATCGTCCATGCCACGCAGGTTGAGCTGGCATACCGCCGCTGCGTGGCCCTGTTTGACCAGAAAACAGCGTGAGCGCTCGTCGAGGGCAACAACCACGGCGTACTCGGCTTCGGTGAGTTTAAGGCCGTTGATATAGTCGTCGCGGCTGGCGTTGGGGTTGGGCAGGAGGATCATGGTAGCCGTCTGCTCGATCAGGGACGCCGCAATATCGCTGGCGAGCGCGTCTTCCGGGCTTTGCGTGGCAAAGATGCCAAGGCCGTTCTGTTTACGGATGGTCTTCTGCTTGTTCTTGGCGAACTCCTTGAGGCCGCCCTTGCCGTCAAGAATTTTCCAGAACTCGTCCATCACATAAATGAGTGGGCGGCCGTCGATCAGTTCTTCCAGCCGGTGCAGCAGGTAATTGATGACCGGCACGCGAACCTCGGGATTGTCGATGAGGTCGGTGTAGTCGAAGCCGATAATGTTGGCTTTGGAGAGGTCTATGGTGTCGGCCGGGTTATCGAACACCCAGCCGAGTGAGTTGCCGACCGTCCATTTTTTCATGCGCACATAAATGCCGTCGTCGCCCATGTTGGGCAGGCTTTTCATGAAATTGGTGACGTTACGCAAATGCATCGGCGTGTCCAGCATGCTCTCCACCGCGCGGAAGATGTCTTCCTCTTCGCGGGAGGAGTACACGCTTTTGCCGGCCATTACCTTGACCAGGTCGGACAGGAACTGCACGTTGGCTTCGGAGTACTCGCACTGGAATGGGTTGAATCCGGTGGGTTTACCATTTTCCAGAGCCAGATAGTTGCCGCCGCAGGCGCGTACGAAAATTTCCGCGCCGCGATCCTTGTCGAAGAAAAAGATCGTTGGCGTTGGCTTGAGCTTTTGTACCTGGCTGAGCAGGAAATTGATTAGCGCCGTCTTGCCGGTGCCGGATTTACCGATGACCATGGTGTTGGCGATGGCTTTTTCGCCGAACGAGTTTTCTGACGGATGTGTAGCGTGGAAATTGAAGTAGTAAGGCTGGCCGTTGGTAGCCTGCAAGGTGGTGACGCAGTCTCCCCAGGGATTATTTTCTTTCTTGCCGGCAGCGAAGTTGTGCAGCGGTGACAAGCCGAGAAAATTGAGCGAGCTCAGATTGGCCAGCCGCGTGCGGTATTTCCAGTTGCCGGGGAACTGGGCATAGAACGCCGCGGCGACGGCTATATCTTCTTTGACGGTAACAAAGCCGGCATTGGAGAGCTCCGCACGAGTGGCGGCGATCTGCTGTGACAGCGCAGCCTGGTCCGGCGCGTAGACAGCGATGGTGAAGTGATATTCGCCCAGCACGAAGTTGCCGGAGGCCAATTGATCCATCGCGTGATCAAGCTCGGCGATCTGGGTAAAAGATTTGTCGCCGGAGGACACCATCATGCCCTTGGTACGCTCCAGCGCCTTCAGCGCATCTTGCCTTCCTTGGGGGGTGAAGGAATGAGTGATGACGTATTCAAAATCCAGATACTTGAGTCCGTTCAAGATGCCCGGATAGCTGCCATCGGCGAATTCCTTGAGATTAAGCATTGCGCCGAAATGGTTGACTCCGGTGGGCGTAGTGATGACGTAATCGCCCGTCTTGGCCGAGAAGCGCTGCTTGCTGATTGCCAGGTAGCGGTAAATGGGCGCACTAAGCACCGGCACCGGTTCATCGATGCGATTGAGCAGGTAGCCGAAGAATTCCAGGGTTTCGGAAAACACCACGCCGTTAGCGGCTTCATACATGCCCATGCGATACGGCGCATAGTCTTTCAGCACAGCCTCAACATTGCCGGCCAGCTCCAGAACCGTGTTTACGGCATGCTCCTGCTCGGCCTGCAGCTGACTTATGTCGGCGGATTTTTCAGCGAAGCGTTTGCCACTGACCATCGGGCGATAGAGCAAAGTCAGGTACAGCTCGTTCTGCATCAGCTTCTGTGAGGACAGGGCGCCATAGTAGGCGTCGGACATTTGCTGGTTGAAGGCGTGCTGGAAATGACTATGGTCAGTGAGCTTGCGGCGGCGACGGATGTCGTGTGCCCAAAACGCAACGTTGACAAAATCCGGCGCGCGCAACGTTTGCAGCAGACGGTTGAAGGTGTTGTGCTTGTGTTCGAGTTCCCACTCATCGCGGCCGACAAACGGTAGCCCGCCCATACGCCAGCAGAGCATGAAATCGCCGCCTGTAGTCTTGATCACCGTTGGCGAGACGTGCGTGGACAGCGGCAGAAATTCGCTGATGGGGGTGTCGGGGCTGAACATGTTTTGGTACCGATTAGTTCACATGAAATACCCCGGCGCACATGCCGGGGCTGCTTCGTCAAGGTTCCTGTTTATTGCCGCGATAACTGTTGGGGGTAAATACCCACATGCCATCGTTCTGCTGCAGGTTTTTCACTCTCGTGCGGAATTGCAGACGCAGGCCGATCAGCCGAAAAATCATCTCGTCCCGCTTGGCCATGGTCCGCATGATGAAGATAATCACCGGTATCAGGAAAAGAAGGAAAAAACTGAAGTAAACGGCCAACAAAAAGCACCCGCCCACGCAAATGAAGAAGGGCATATATGGCACCCCAAGAAACATGGGTGGGCGAGTGCAGCCGCGGAATAACGCGTTTTTTTGCATGAGTGTTTGCCAAACGAATCAGCAGCTACCAGTGGTGGTAATGAACATCGTGGCAATCTCTCCCGCGGCGCCAATCAGCACAGCGCCGATGAGGACGGGCGCCACTTCGGAGATGCGCTTGTGCGCGAAGGCAATCTGGTAGCCCGAAAAAATAACCGCAATGGTGACCACGCCAATCGAGATGGCCTTTAGGATTTTCTGGACAGTGTCCATGTAGCCGGTCATATCAGAACAGGCATCGGTTCCGGCGGCGAATGCTGCACATGGCAGCAGCATCATGGCGACTACAGCCACTTTGAAAAAGGCACTAGAAAAGGCCCGCTTGGACGGGAGGCTCCGCGTGCTGCCGGCAAACAATTGAATTTTCATTTCAGATTCCTTTTATGAAAGATTTAAACGAACGCGGACCGGTGCCGCGCCCCTGAAGAAATAGCTGCACAGCGAACAGCTATGACTGTTGCAAAACACCTCGCTGACCCGAGGCAGTACTGCGGCCCTGATGAAGAGCCCTACCAGCAAGCAAGGGGATGCTTGCATGACGCGTAAGGCACCAATCGAGCGATTGGCGTTGTCCTAATAGGTTGATAGCAGCTCTAAAGCCAGGCAGAGGTTTCCCGCACGAAATCCTCCGACATTGTTGATCTTGTTGACCGAGACCGATGCGTCTGTTGATGCTGAAATCACGGCCGGCGTTGCACTGCAGCGAGTCGAATGGCAAACAGAGCAATCGCGCTTGCTTCTCCAGCGGCAATCTCGCGACTCGAGTATTGAGCCCGGAACAGGGAAGGGGCTGGCGCTTAGAAGACAAAGGCATCGTCGCCTCCTTGCTGACGCAGGTCGGTCGGATCCCCAGCCGGCTTGCTCGCTGCTGCTTCCGTGGCGGGCGGCGTCGCTGCGGCTTGCGGCTGCTTGGCCGACTCTTGCGAAGCTTTAGGCGGATCGCCTAGATAACTAACTTTGGGTACAAAGATATCCGCGCTGGGCGCGTTAGGCTCTGAACTCGGAGCTGTTGCGGTTTCCGGTAGGGTTGCGGCGGCAACTTTTGGCTCAGGCGTGCTGGCGCTTGCAACGGCCGCGGTGATCAGCGGTGCCGCCACGGCGTCCAGCACACTAGTGCTTCGAAGGGATATGCGATAAGCGGCCGTGTCCTGCTGTGCGATGGATGCATGTATGCCGCTGACAATGTCTCCGCGCGAGACAGGTCTGTCGCTAGTGGCTGTATTCGTCTGCAGCGGGATCGGTGCCTCGCTGCCGCGACCGGGCAGCGCATCCTGATTCATCGAGGCAAAGACTTTCTGCACATAGCCCTGACGAAAACCGGTGACAAAGTCTCCGGAGTAGTAGCAGCTGAAAGCTTTGCCCCAGTCACCACCGGAGTTGTAGTAACACTCATTGAGTATGCGCGAGCCAACGGACAGATTCAGGCAGGGGTCGAAGGCTTTAGCGTATGTATCCAGACCGTACTTGGACAGGTTGCTGCGATTTACCTGTGATACGCCAAGCGAGTAGTTGTAACCCTTGGTTTCAAGCATTTGTGCGGTAGCGATCGCTTCATCTAGGCTTTGCGGCTGGCGAACCAGCTGACCGCCTACGACGCCAATGGCGAAAGGGTTGTAGCCGGATTCGACATGCACGATGTGGTGCATGACCTCAGCCGGCACGGCTTGGTTGGGGCACGACATCAGTTCAAGCCCGGTCAGCATGAGCACGTCCTCAGAAGCGGCTGATTCAATAGATCCGTCATGCGGCCCCCTGCGAAAGGTGCCGGTTAGGGTTGAAGTCAATGCCGGTGATGTAGCGGCTGCCGGCGTGCGCCTTGACGTGCACGATGATGTCGATGGTCATCATTAGCAGCCGCTTGATGGTGGCGAATTCGAGGCCGGCACCCTCGTTGGAAGCCTTGACCATTAGTCCGAGCTGATCCCAGGTTTGTTCGGTGCTGCCGGAGTGACAGCTGGTAATCGAGCCGGGATGGCCCGACGCGCAGTTGCGGATGAAATAGAACGCTTCGTCTCCTCGCAACTCGGCCAGGATGATGCGATCGGGTTTCATGCGAAGACAGGCTTCCATGCAGCTCTTGGCGGTGACATTGCTGGTGCTCTGGCCGCCTTTTGAATAGAGCAGATGCACAACATTTGGCTGCTCAATGAACAGCTCTCGCGCGTCCTCGATCGTTACAAGCCGCTCGTTGTCCGGAATATGCTGGACAAGCGATTTCATGAAGGTTGTCTTGCCGCTGCCAGTAGCGCCAGAGACGACTACGTTCTTCTTGTACAAGACCGCTTTTTTGAAGAATTCGGCGTAATTTCGCTGGGCGCGAAGGTCCAGCAACTCACGATCGTGGTCGCTGAGCTTGTGCGTGTCTTCGAGGATCTGATTGAAAAAGCCGTCCTGTTTGTATTGTGCGAGCGTCTTGGTGTGCCTTGAGGGTATGCGGATGGTGATCGAGACCTTGCCAGCCTCGACCGCGGGAGGCATGACGAATTGCGCACGCTGGCCCGTAGGAAAGGTTAGCGATACGACCGGATCCATGTCGGTAATGCGTTGACCGGTCCTGCTCTCATTAACTACAGATGTGCAGAACTGCCGAGCGCGTTCAAAGGTGAGCGTTGGCACATCGACGCGCTGCCAACCGTCGCGGTTCTCCAAATACAACTCGCCCGGGCGGTTGATGCAGATTTCCGTGACGTCCGGCGAAGCCATGAACTCCCGCACACCCAGCACTTCATACTGGTAGTCCAGGAATTCGTTAGAGACTTCAGCGATGGGTGCAGCGTCGTCCATACCTATAGGTGTTCCGTGGGGCGAGTGGATCAGAATTTGGATACGACACCGCTGAAATCCACGTCTTTGGCGACGTAGACATCAATGAGCGTGCCTTGATTGATGGTGACAGTCGGAGGCCGCTGGGCCGCGCTCTGTACGGCCTGGCTGGCCAGATTTTGCAAGGTCTGCGCAGTATTGCTCTGGAATGGCGTCTGGACCGCGAGACCACCGCCTGAAACGCTGGTTGTCTTCGGGCCATTTTCGGCGGCGGCATACGAAAACCCGTCGCTGAGCATGCTGATCAGCAGTGCAGCCGTGATACGACTGCCCCAGTGCGAATCGAGATAGCCTGGATTTCCAGAACTGCCGAGGTCATCGACGCTCGGGCTGGACATGTTCACGTCGATGCCAGTCGGTGTGATGATGCGGTCCCAGATAACAGCAAGGCGATTGCCCACAATTGGGCTTGATCGATATTTCCCCAATACTTTTGAGCCTTTGGGTAAAAGCAGGCGCTTGCCTGTGAAGGAATAGACAGGTTCGGTAACTACACAAGAAGCAAAGCCTGGATAGTCGCTGATGATTCGGGTTTGAAGAACGCAGCGAATGAAGGTGCCGCGAACCATTATCGTGTCGGGATTGGTCAGCGGCTGAGCGCTGGTTTTGGCATCCTCCATTTCGCCCATGGCATCACCTGAGCTCCTGTGTGGAGTGGTTGCGGGTGCTTGCGGCACT
>CBAAAD010000049.1:0-11070 GCA_964658785.1 uncultured Methylobacterium sp. | reverse complement strand
TAAATCGCCTGAAATCGGTCGAAGTTCAGTCAGGCTGCAGTCGGCTGCGCACCTTCACCGGGTGGTCTGAATGAGGTCGAGCGGCTGACCATTGCTACCTCGCACGCCATCCTGCAGTTCGCTCAGCGCCTGAATCGACGGGCACAGCGCCTGGATTTGCGGACGCAGCGCCTGCATCCGCCGGAGCAGGCGCGGCTGCATCTGCGTTGAGAGGCTGGCGGCCTGGTCGCGAAGGGCAGCCGCGGCCTGCAGATCACCATTCAGTGCCGCATCGATCGCCTGCTGCCCCATGTCGCCCGCAATCAGTGGCATCAAATCCCCGGCGATCTGGTTGGCGTACTGGTTGATGGCATCACCGTCCCAGTCGTGCGTGCTATGGCTGGCCGCGATGCGTTGCTTGAGTTCCCTGGCATGCGCGCTCAGTCGCTGATCAAGCTCGGTTCGCGTTTCGGCACTCAGCTGCATGCTGCCCGCTTCCGCGCGTACCGCCTGCACGGCCATATCCACGCCGTTCTGGGCAACCATGCGCGCGCGCGGCGCCAGCGCTCGCAGATCGCGCTCGAACAGCGTCATGCGATCCTGATTTTCCGCATTGAGCTGAACGGGTGCACCGTCGGTGCGCAGCGAGCCGCGCTGAATCTCGACCCGCAAAGGTGCCGGCGTGGGGCGATCGAAAATCACGTTGTCCGCATTGAGCGTGAGGTCGTAGCTGCTCGTCGCGTGGCAGGTGCTGGCGAGATCCTGCGCGCAGACGGAAAACGCGGCGAGCAGGATCGTCAGCGAAATGAAGGGGCGGATAACGCGCATTGGCATGAGTTCAGAAAGAAGAGCTGTCAGCGATACCCGCCCAGCTGCCAACCCATGCTGAATGCAGGCTTCTATAAACAACTTGAATGACACGCGCCAAAAAACGTCGGAATGATGTTATTGCTCTAGCTGCAGACCTCAAACCCCCGCCAACGGTGTCTTCAGCTGCAGCCCTTGGTCCATCTGATAAACGCCACCTGCCGGCGCCGCATCGGGACTGGCCGAAATCAGCTGGCTCCTTTCGGCCCAGGGAATGATCTCGCGGGGGCCGGGTATGTAGCTTTCCCACTGGCCGTATGCAGCGCGCGCCGGCGGAGCACCGTTTTCGGAAATATTGAAATTGACCGGAACTCGGACATACCAATAGGTGTCGGCCGCATGCTCCGCGTTAACTGGCGCATTGAAAGTCCAGTGACGCAGGGCATTGAGCGTTGCATTGCCCAGATCACGGCGAAAAAGATTCATGTCGTGATCGCTGGCGTACACGCCAAGGTTGACCTGTTCTACCGCAGCGTCTGCCACCGTGCCGTCTCGACCGATTCTCAAAAGCGCGTAAACGGTACCGGTAACTCGTGACCTTACCTCAAGCTCGGGATACTTCGGCTGTTCCCTCGTCTTGCTGTGGCTCACCATCCTGCCCGGAATCTCGGCATTGTCTCCGAAATAGGCGCCCTCTATGCCGATGGAGTCATGCTTATCGTCGAGTCGTTTGGCGACCACGCGCAAACTCATTTTTGCTTTCGCTTCGACAGCCGTACCATCGACGACAACGGGCTTGAATTCCCAGGTCGGAAGACTCTTCTGCAGCAGGCCGACCACCGGTGCAGGAAGCTTGTCCTGCTGATCGATGGCGTAGCTTTTGATTTTGCCATCAGGCGTGATCTCGATCGATCCGGTCACCAGCATGCTCGCTTGGGCCTGCTTGCGCACTTCATTCGGGCCGGCCGCCAATGCGGTGAAGGACAGCAACAAAAGCGAAAAAAACAGCAGTGATCGTTTCATCGACGCCTCTTCCTGTTGACGGTTTGAACCTAGTCTAGCGCCGCGTCCGAAATTGCGCGCGCACAGCGGGCTTACCGAGTCGCCAACTCAACCAGAGCAGCGCCAGCACACCGACCGACTTGAACACCAGCGCCAGCTGATAACTGCGCTGGAGCCTGACCAGGATCTGCGCCGCTCCCGCCGTCCCCTGCTGCTGAGCCTGAGCCACGATACCTGCGCTATTCGCGCCAAGCGCCTGCAGATCGCGCAGCTGCAGATGGCCAATAATCAGCAGCCAGATCGCCAGAAGCACAGCCGCCACGCGCATGCACGGCCTGGCCCAGGCCTGGCGCATGATGCAGCCGGCGCAGATCACGATCAGCACGAACACCACGAGCAGATAGCCGGCGTCCCAGCCGAGCATCGCGTGCAGCGCGTCGAGTTCGGATGGCTGCAGTGAGGGATTGTTTTGCAGCTGGCCCCACACATCCTGCATGTGCTTCACGTATTGCACGGAGCCCAGCGCCGACACCAGCAGCAGCATCCAGACGACTACCCGCCAGAGCATCGGTCCACGCGCAAGCGCTGGCTTATCGGCAACGGCGACAACCGGCATTACGGCGCCGCTTTGAGTGCGGCCAGATCATTCAGCACCTGGCCGGAGTTTTTCTCGGGATCGACATCGACGTAGATCTTGGCGATCCGGCCCTGCGGATCAATCAGGAACGTGGTGCGCTTGGCGTAATGAACACCACCGTCCGAGGTCAGCACGCCGTAGCTGGTTGCCACGGAGCGATCCGAATCAGCCAGCAGCGGGAACGGCACGTGATATTTGGCAGCGAATTCCGCATGTGACTTCACGCCGTCCAGGCTCACGCCCACCACGCTGGCGCCCGCCTTGCGCAGCTTGGCGATGTCATCGCGAAAGGTGCAGACCTCGGTGGTGCAGCCGCCGGTGAAGTCCTTGGGATAAAAATACATCACCAGATAATGGCCGTGAAAATCAGCCGGCGTGACCCATTTACCGTTCTGGTCTTCGAGGCGGAAAGCGGGAGCTTTCTGGCCGATCTGCGGCCCTGCAAGCCCGTCAGCGGCAACGGCCGGCGCCATGAGACCCGCACCGATCACCGCAACGCAGAGGGCGAACATCAATAAACGGGAAAGACGACGCATGATGGAATCTCCAGGCCAAATCGGGAGGACAGCAGCACATAAGTGTACGCGCTGAAAAGCGAAGGGCGCCATCCGGCGCCCTTCGTCAGGTCACACAACAACCGCCGGTAATTAGCGCGGCGTAATGGTGAACTTGCCGGCCGAAATACCCAGGTTCACGCCTTCACCGGTACCCGCCAGAGCGAGCGAGGTGGTGCCCTTGGTCAGAACCTGCGCGTTGGCGCTCTTGACCAGACCAGCGTCGGCGCCAGCCTGCGCGTAGTCGCCGAACACGTCCGAGATGCCGTGCACGGTGCTGATTTCGCCGGTGCCGTTGTTGATCTTGTACTTGCCGGCGGTCAGACCGCCGCCAACGACAGCGATCTTGACGCTGGCGCGCTGACCGTTGTCGCAGCGCACCGTGCCGTTACCTTCGGCGTGCTTGTAGATCAGGGACCAACCAGCCAGGTTGAAGCGCAAATGGCACTTCACCGTGCCGGTATCGGCCTGGGCGTTGGAGGTCGGCAAAACGGTCATGCCGCCAGCCAGGGCCAGAACGAGGGCAGCCGTTCCAAAAGTACGCTTGATCATCGTCGTCTCCTTAAGTGATTGCATGGGGGATAGGTTACAAGCCAAACCAGCGCGGGGTTCGCGTCTTCACAAAAGTGAAAAGCCGCGCCAGGGAAGCCAAGATTGTGCAGGTGCACGTGATGGCAGTGTGCAGAAACATCGCTCCGTTCAGATTCATGACTTGGCCGCCTCGGTTGCTTTCGGACCGATGCCGTCTGCCAGAACAGCGCCGCGTTTCCAACCGCCTCATTTCGCGGCAAAGTTAGGCGGCGCGGCAGATTTCTGGCATCGTCTTTACTGAAAGGCATTGCTCTCCCTTTACGCCACTCCTCGCAAGGGAAACTTATGGTCAGGTACTCGCTGGTTGGCTACGACGGTTCCGCTGCATCGCGACGCGCACTGAATTTTGCGGTCGACCTGGCCCGCGCTGGCGGGGGCCGCGTGCGCGTCGTTTCGGTGCTGCAGGTGTCCGAGGGTGGCGTGGATGCCTGCACGCTGATGATGGCCGATTCGGGCACGCGCCGCGTGCAGGAGCTACACGATGAGCTGGCGCAGATCGTGCCGGACGCCCAGACCCTGCTCGATATCGAACTGATCCACGGCAGCCCGGGCGACGTGCTGCTGGGCCAGATCGATCAGCACGGCGTGGACCATATCGTGATCGGCCACACCGAGCGCGGCGCGCTGGCGCGCTGGCTGATGGGCTCGGTGTCGGGCAACGTGCTGGCGAGGGCGCATGTGCCGGTCACCGTAGTGCGCTGAACGCCGCGGGTTCGGACGCCATCAGCAGCGCGCAACCCGCACATGCCACCTCAACGGCGAACACGCACGCCAGCCTTGCGCCGCTGCCCATGCCGCCACGCAATCGAGCCAAGGTGGGCGGGCGTTAATCCAATACTGGAATCAGGCCGTATGCTGTCGCATCGACTTTCGAGAGCGCGCCGCCTGCATACCGCAGCAGTTGCCGCGGCAGCGCTCACGCATCACTGACGGGAAACGGCACGTTGAGCTATCACCCCATGCCCTGGACTCTGGAGAGTCTCGATCTGGACAACATCCAGATCGCGCGCATACGCCATCACGAGGATCTATTCTTTCTGCTGTGCAGTTCGTCCTTCGTGGAAAGCGGCTCGGATCTCTACACGCAGAATCTGGTCGACCACTTTGCCGGCGATGAAGAATTGCAGACTTGGCTCAGCGAGCACTGGGAACACGAGGAGATGCAGCACGGCCGTGCGCTGACCGCCTACGTGCGCAAGGTCTGGCCGGAATTCGACTGGGAAAAAGGCTTCACCGCATTCTGGAACGACTACGCCGCGGTGTGCACCTCCGAGCAGTTGGAGCCCAATCGCGGGCTGGAGCTGGCGGCGCGCTGCGTGGTGGAAACCGGCACCGCCAGCCTGTATCGGGCGCTGCACGACATCACCGACGAGCCGGTGCTGAAGCAGCTGACCAACCATATAAAGAGCGACGAGGTGCGCCACTACAAGCACTTCTACCAGCACTTTCGCGCCTACCGCGAGCGCGAGGGTTTCGGCCGCTACAAGGTGTTCCGCGCGATCCTGCGCCGGGTCAACGAGATCAAGAGCGAGGACAGCGACATCGCCCTGCGCCATGTGTTCAACCAGTGCTATCCGCAGCATCTGGGCAACGAAAAGGAGTTTCGCCGCATCAGCGACCGCGCGCAGGGTCTGCTGCGCCGACACCTGCCCGCCGAGATGACGGTGAAGATGCTGCTCAAGCCGCTGGACCTGCCCGCCCGGCTGCTATCGGCGCTGGAAAAGCCGCTGGCTCGCCTCACCGAGAAGCTGTTTCTGCACTGAGCGTGTTTGTCAGCCAGCGACCGGCCCGCGAAAGCAATCAGCCGCCCGAGGTCGCCGGCCGGGGATCGGCCTCGATCTTCCGCTGCGCCTGTTGCACGGCTTTCAGATGTGCCATGTCGATCGGCCGTATCTGCGAGATGACGCACGGAATGCGGGGAGACCGGGTGATGACACGATCAAAGCGCACCTGGACCTGGCCCAGATTCGAGGTAAGCCCGATGCCGTTGGTCACCTGCAGATTGACGCAGGCCTCCAAGTCGAGCAGATAGGCTTCCTTGGGCTTGGTGTAGACCACCAGCTGGGTATCGCTCAACGGCTCCCAGGAATACAGCGGAGTGAAGAAGCGAAAGCTTTTTACCGGCGCGCCGGCGGCGGCCGTATAGGCGGCCAAACGGTCACTAGTGCGTTTGGCGTAGGGCACGTTGGAGCACGCAGCGAGCAGCCCGGCAAGAACCGCTGCGGCCACAAGCGAAAGACTTTTCATGGCGAATCTCCCTTGTACGAGGTGGTGTGCCCAACCGTCAGCGCGCCAGCGGCTGACCTGCTGACGGCATGCGTGCGGCATTAAAAGGTCACTATGCCTTTCTAGTCCGCTCACGCCCAGCGGCGCCTGAACCAGAGCCGACGTGGCCGCTATTTTTTCTTGCCCTTGCCCACGCTGGCCCACTTCGACGGATCGAATCCGCCGACCTCGTAGACCAGCGCCTCTTTTTTCTCGCCATCGACCAGGGTCACATTCATGGTGATCTTTTTTGCCTTCTGCAGCATGGCGATAAACGTCTTGTCGTCGCGGATCATCAGCGCCGGCTCGCCGGTGGTTGGCGCGAACGCCTTGATGCCGACCGATTTGCCGTCGACCGTGGTGGGAATGGTGCAGTTGGCGCGACACACAAAACCGTGGCCTTCGCCGTAGAGAAAGGCGTTCTGGCCCCACTGCGTATGCCGGCGCAGCACCAGCCGCACGCGACCATCGCCGGAAGGCTGGCTGCTGTCGATGGTGGCCGTGGACTGCGTGCCCCCTTCCATCGGCGAGACCTGGTAAAGCCACCGCGCCGCGAGCCGGTTCTTTTCGCTGGAAGCTTTGTAGCGCGCCTCGATGTCCGGCAGGCTCTGCGCGACTTCGGCAGCTGCCGGCGTGTTCGGATAGTGGTCAAGAATGTCGTGACCCATCGACACGACCATCTCGTCGTTCTTGATGCGCAGCAGCTCGTGATACGTGTTGAGCTTGTCTGCCGCCTCGGCGTTCGCCGTCTGCTGCGGGTTGGGCGCGGCGGGCGCCGTCGACGAGCCGCCCTGCGGCGAGCAGGCCGCCAGCAGCCAGGTCGCGCCCAGCAGGGCGGGCAAGGATCGATAGTGAAACGGTTTCATCGGCAGGCATCCATCAATGGCAGGCGCCTAGAGTGAAGCCAGCCGGGAGCTTGGCGCAACCGTGGCCGCTCTACGCCGTCGCGCCGGGCGTTTCGGCAAACCGGTCACGCAGCGCGCCGCGATAGCGTCGGCTGCAGGGAATTTTCATGCCGTCGCGCAGCTGCAGCCGCGCGTCGCCGGTGTCCAGCGGTTCGATCTCGGTCAGGTAGTCCAGATTGACGAAATAGCTGCGGTGCACGCGAACGAAACGCGACGGGTCGAGCCGGTTTTCGATCGTTGCCATGGTGGTGCGCAGCGGGTAGTCGCGTCCGCGCACGCGCAGGTTGACGTAGTTGCCCGAGGCCTGCAGCCATTCGATCTCGCGCGCGTTGATCAGAAACTCCTTGCCCAGCTTGCGCACCAGAAAGCGCTCCGGCCGCTCGATCGGCTCCACCGGCGGGCCGTCGTCCGGCGCCGCCAGTAGCCGCGCTTCGCCCTGCAGCCTCAGCAGGGCCAGCCGATACAGCCAGACCGTAGCGATGATGCCGAAATAGCTGCGCACGTCCTTGAGGTATTCGTACCCGAAGCTGCGCCACCAGGGTCCGAAATCGTAGTGCGAACCGGCGTAGACGTAGCACAGCTTGCGCAGGGCGATCATGCCGCCGACGTGGATCAGGCTGAACAACACACTGGCCAGCAGGTGCAGCGGCAGCGTCTGTCGCCACGTATTTACCCGCAGGGGCCAGCGCCGCTCCAGCGCGATCACTGCAGGGACCAGCGCCAGCGACAGCAACGAGCTACTGCATTCCCAGCACCAGGGCTGCCAGGGCGGCAGCGCAGGATGATCGATCTGCGCGGTCACCGAGTTAAACAGCATGCTCACAACATAAGACACCACCCACAAGCCAACCTCGAACGGTCGGCGCCAGCGCAGGTAATCGTGCAGGGTGAATCGATAGCGGGAATTCATGCCGGGCATTCTACGGAGTGGCTGACGACGCGCGCTCGCCGTCGTCCCTGCCAGCCCACCGTTCGTCACTCAAACCCCGCCGACGGCCACTTTCGAGGAGGCAAAAGCCGGCAGCCGGACCATTCTGGCGACTCCTTGAACGCCGGACCCCGCCATGAATCGCCGCCACGATATCGATGCCTTGCGCGTTTTCGCTTTTGCACTGCTGATTTTTTACCACCTCGGCATGCTTTACGTGTCGCCGATTTCCGACTGGCGCGGCATGCCGCTGCACAGCGCCCACATGGCGCCATGGCTGCAGTACCCGATGCTGTTCGTGAACCGCTGGCGGATGGAGCTGCTGTTTCTGATCTCGGGGCTGGCCGTGCATTTCATGCGTGGCAGGGCCGGGCTGGCCCGACTTGCACAAAAACGCAGCCTGCGCCTGCTGGTTCCGCTGATCTTCGGCATGCTGGCGGTCATACCGATCCAGTCGTACGTGGCGGGGCTTACCGATCATGCGATCGCGCCCGGCTTCGGCGCTTTCCTCCTGCATTACTGGACGCACGGCTACAAGGACTACGGGCTGGACTGGGCGCACCTTTGGTACCTGCCCTACGTCTGGCTGTACACCATGCTGCTGTTGATCGTGTTGCCTGCGCTGGAGTCACGCATTGGCCGGCTGCTGCAAGCGCGGTGCCTGCGGCTGCGCGGCGCGAGCCTGCTGGTGCATCCGGTGCTGCCGCTGTTCGCCTACGGCGTGCTGCTGTCCTGGCGCTATCCGGAAACGCATGCGCTGGTCGGCGATTGGTATGCGCTGGCGCTTTACGCCACGATGTTTTTCTACGGCTACCTGCTCGGCACCGACGCGGCGCTGTGGGCCGAACTGGCTCGGCTGCGCAGGCACTCGCTGGCGACGGCGCTGGGCTGTTTCGCGCTCTATTTGTTCCTCGACAAATTCGCCGGCCAGTCCATTGATCAATACATTCATAACCACGCGGTGCTGGTCATCATCAACCTGCTCCACGTCTGGCTGCACTACAGCTACACATGGATCGCGATCACCGCCGTGCTGGGCTGGGGTCACACGCTGCTCAACCGCCCGTTCCGCTGGTTGCCGTATGCGCGCGAGGCGGTGTATCCGTGGTACACCCTGCATCAGAGCCTGCTGCTGTTTTTCGCCTGGCGGGTGATGCCGCTGCATCTTGGACCCGTGGCCGAACCGCTTCTGATTGCGCTGGGCACGGTGGCCGGCTGCGCGGTGCTGCACGAGTGCCTGATCCGGCGCACGCGCTGGCTCAGACCGCTGTTCGGGCTCAATCCGCTGCCGCCACGCGAGCTGCCCGACGTCACCGCCATGCTGCCTGCCCGCATGAAATAAGGCTTGGACGCGGTTACTGCTTTTTGCGCGGACGTTAGCCGTCGATTTCGCCACTGACGATTTGCCGCGCTATGCCGGCCAACGCCATGGCACGATACTGTCCGGATTGATCAGGACATTCGATGCCAGCTCACCCTCTCCGTTCGGATTCGCTGTTTCACCATCGCGCCTTCGTGGCGTTCTGGTTTGCCCGAATCGCCTCCAGCTTCGGTTTTCAGATGTTGTCGGTGGCGGTGGGCTGGCAGATCTATTCGATTACCGGGCGCGCGTTCGACCTTGGTTTGATCGGGCTGGTGCAGTTCATCCCCTCGGTGCTGCTGGCGCTGCCGGCCGGGCATGTGGCCGATCAGTTCGACCGTCGCCGTATCGTGCTCATCGGCCAGATCGTGGAATGGGTGGCGATTGCCGCGCTGGCGGCGCTGACGCTGTCGCACAACATCCACGAGATCGGCATTCTCGCGCTGGTGCTGGCGATCGGCGTGGCCAAGGCGTTCGAGTTTCCGGCGCTGCAGTCGATGCTGCCGGCGCTGGTGCCGCCGGCGATCTTGGCGCGCGCGATGGCGATCAACAGCTCGGCCGGTCAGGCGGCGATGATCATGGGGCCGGCGCTGGGCGGCTTTCTGTACGTCGCCGGCCCGGGCGTGGTCTATGTGGTGTCAGCCGTTCTCTATCTGGTCGCCGCCACCATGATGAGCCGGCTGCGCTACGAGCAGGCGCCGCCGCGGCGCGAACCGGCCACGCTGAAAACGCTGTTCGCCGGGGTGCATTTCATCCGCGCGCGCAAGGACGTGCTGGGCGTGATTTCGCTGGACCTGTTCGCGGTTTTGCTGGGCGGCGCCACGGCGCTGCTGCCGATTTTCGCCAAGGACATTCTGCATACCGGCCCGTGGGGTCTTGGCCTGCTGCGCGCATCACCCGCGGTCGGCGCGCTGCTGATGTCGCTGTGGCTGGCGAAGCACACCATGGAGCGCCGCGTCGGCGCGACCATGTTCGCCTGCGTGGCCGGCTTCGGCGTGGCGACACTGGTGTTTGCGCTGTCGCAAACGCTGTGGCTGTCGATGGCGGCGCTGTTTGCGCTGGGCGCGTTCGACATGGTCAGCATGGTGATACGCGGCGCGCTGGTGCAGCTTGATACGCCCGATGACATGCGCGGTCGCGTCAGTGCGGTGAACGCGATTTTCATCAACACCTCCAACCAGCTCGGCGAATTCGAATCCGGCATGCTGGCGGCGTGGATGGGCGCAGTGCACGCCACGGTGCTTGGCGGCGTCGGCACGCTGGTGGTGGTTGGTTTGTGGATGGTGATGTTTCCCACGCTGCGTCGGCGCCAGCGGCTGCAGAATGAGACGGTGGAGGGTGCTGCCGATACGCTGTAAAACATTCAGCGCCGCGTCGGGCGGATTGTCAGGGCAGGATGGACTCGTCATGCTCCGCCCACGTCCCGTAGAGACTCAATGATGTCTTTCCCGCCGCCCGTTCCGGTCAAACGCTCAATGCTGGTTACGGTCGTGGCCTGGATTTTTATCGGCCTATCGACGTTTGCCACGCTCGCGCTGCTGCTGGAAAGTGTGCTGCTGCCGAAGGTCATACTGCCCATGCTGCGTCAGCAGATGAGCACTGCTTTGCACGCGACGCCTTTTTCTCCCTTCGCGCAGTGGCTCCTCGATCACGCCGCGGAACTCTGCGTTGGTCTGCTGCTTGTCGCCGTACTCCATCTGATCGCAGCGATCAGCCTGCTTCGGCGCAGGGACTGGGGCCGTCGACTCATGCTGGTGATGCTGGGTTTTGATGTGCTGTACCAGTTCGCCATGGCGGCCATGCAGTGGTGGGTAGTGGGACCGATGCAGCACGCCATAATGCAGGTGCAGTTCGGACCCGGATCGCCGGCTTTTGCCTCCGCGCATCTCTCGCCGCAGGTGCAGGCCGCACAAGCAGCGCAGATGGCTCAGATGCTGCCGATCATGGACAGCATGATGGCGGTGACGCGCGTCTTCGGCGTGATCTCTGCCGTCGTCTTTATCGTTCTGCTCGGCTGGATCATCCAGCGCCTTTGCAGCGAG
>CBAAAD010000048.1:0-11227 GCA_964658785.1 uncultured Methylobacterium sp. | reverse complement strand
CTTACGCCGATACGCAGGTCATGGCGGGGCAGGGCACGGTCGCGCTGGAGCTGTGTCGGCAGGCGCCGGGCCTGGACGCGTTGATCACCCCGGTAGGCGGTGGGGGCCTGGCCAGCGGCGTGGCCATCGCCGCCCATGGCATTGATCCGTCGCTCAGCCTGTTTGGCGCCGAGCCCAGCGGCGCTGACGATGCGGCGCGGTCCATCGCGCGCGGCGCACGCGTGACGGGGTTCGCGCCGAATACCGTTTGCGACGGGCTCAGGGCGTTGATCGGCCAGAGCAATCTTGTAGCGCTGAGCACGCACGACGTGCAGATCATCACCGTCAGCGATACGGAGACGATCGCCGCCATGCAGCTGCTGTGGTCGGAGCTGCGCATCATTGTGGAGGTTTCCTGCGCCACGGTGCTGGCCGCCATGCTGCAGCAGCCTGCGCGTTTCGCCGGGCGTCGCGTTGGCGTGGTGCTGACCGGCGGCAACGTGGACCTGCAGGCGCTGCCCTGGACAATGGGCAGCTAATCCGGGTCCGCGACTAGGCGGCCTCGGCCTCGGCCTCGGCCGTCGGGCGGCCCCTGCCAGGTTCGCCTGCTGACCTGGACACAGTGGAAGATTTCACGTGCTCCGCGTGCAGCCCATGCAGCTCCGCCGGGCTCAACGTTTTGAGCGGGATCGGCGTGTAATCCTCGGCAAAGGAAACCTCGCCCGGTTTCCAGCCCGACTTGCGCCGCACCGCGCCCAGAAAGCGCTTGGTCGACACCCAGTGCAGGCCAAGCAGGCTGTAGTTGTTGTCGGCATCCACGATGGGGTCGCCCACGCCGGTCGGTCGCGTCGGCTCCCCGTAAAGCGCGGTGCGAAACACCACGTCCCAGATCGAAAACACCTGCCCATAGTTGCAGTTGTGCAGGTTCGGCCGCTCCGGATCGACCAGCATGTGATGCAGGCGATGAAACTTCGGGTCGACGAACACCTTTTCAAACAGACGTCCAAAGCCGAGCCGCACGTTGGTGTGTGAAAAGTTCTGCGCCAGCTCGCCCAGCAGCATCAGCCAGGCGAATTCATCCGGCTCCACGCCGATCAGCAGGCCGACCACGGCCAGCACCATCGACTGGATGAAGCCGTCGATCAGGTTGCCGCGGTCGTTGGTCCAGCAGCTCATCTGACGCTGGCTGTGATGCATGCTGTGCAGCGCCCACCACCAGGGCAGCGCGTGCTGGGTGCGGTGCATCCAGTAGTAAACAAAATCGTAGATCGCGTAGTAGAAGAGAAACAGCAGCAGCGGGTGGTGGTCGAACCACGGAATAAGGTGCGATATGGCCAGCGGCGATCCGGTACTGGCGTTGGCATTGGCGTCGCTGTCGCCAAACAGATGGCTAAACGGCGTCAGCACCAGATAGGTAAACAGCGGAAAAATCCCGAGCAGCATCAGGATCGTATAGTTTCGATCGACCAGGGTCAGCTTGCGGTCGGCCCACTGTTCGGCCGGGAACCAGGTTTCCAGCGGGCGGAAAATCAGCCCGATGATGGCCACCTGCAGCGTCGCAATCATCAACGCGGCAGCAATTTCGTCTGGATTGCCGGCCAGGCCGTTGATATGCAGCAAAGTCAGAAACGGCGTCACCGCGTGGTGGCTTAGCCACGCGATCCCGTTTGACCACAGTTGAGAGAGATCAGGCATAAGAATTTTTCGCTAACGTCTGCGTTTCATCATATCGCCGCTGCCGCTTTTGCACGCTGAATATCGGCGCAGGTTTGTGTGGATGGGCGGGGGTGAGGCGATCAGCCGCGGCGATTTGCGCCCACGCCGCTGACCGCCGCCAGACCCGCCACGATGAAGGCGATGCCGACCCACTCCATCAGCGACGGTTGCTCGTGCAGGATGCTCCACGCCAGCAATACGCTGACGATCGGTACGCCCAGGCTCGACAGGCTGGCGACCGTGGTTGGCAGACGCTGCAGCACGATCGACCACAGCCACCATGCGATGCTGGACGCGATGACCACGCTGTAGGCCAGGCCCGCGATCAGCGCGCCGGTCCAGACCATCGGACGCTGCGGCACCAGCAGGGCCACGATGCCCAGCGCGATGCCGCCGGCCAGCATCTGCCATGCCGTGAGGTTGAGCACCGACGGCTTGTGCCGCAGGAACATGCGCTTGGTCAGCACCGTGCCCACCGCCCAGCAGATGCCGGCGGCAAGCCCCAGCACGGTACTCGCCACGCTGCCCATCGCCCGCCACGGCTCGATGATGCAGAGCAGGCCCAGTGCTGCCAGCACCAGTCCGATAACGTGCCGTCGCGTGGGTTTGTCGCCGAGCATCAGCCACGCCAGCAATACCGCCCAGAACGGCATCGTGTACGCCAGCAGCGCCACATGGCCGGCGCCGCCGGTGCGCAGCGCCCACTGGCCCAGTCCCTGAAACGCCGCGGTCTGGAACACGCCGATGCCAATGGTCAACAGCAGCGGCGGCGGTCGCAGCGGCTGGCGTGTCACGACCAGCACGATGAAAAGCAGGGCGGCCCCCAGCAGATAGCGCAAGGCGGCAAAATCGAACGGTCCGGCGTAGGCAAGCACTTGCTTCATCACGATCCAGCTGTAAGCCCAGATCAGGATGGTGGCGAGCATCGCGAACGCGGCGCCGCGTTGGGACGAAGACGAGGAAGGCATGAGCTATCGCAGGCGCGGGGTACTGCAGTTTAGCGGTTCAGCCTCGTCAGCCGTCGGAGCCGATGCCGCAGGCTCAGCCCAACGCCAGTGGAACGGCGGTTGGGCCCGAGCTTCCGCCGCCTTCACAAATCCGTAAGATGGCGCCGCGGTGACAATCGAGTCCCGGGGATTTTCCAATCATGCGACGACTGTCGTTACGTTTCTCGCGGGCCGGGCTGGTGTCGCTGTGCGCGCTGCTGCTGTTTGCTTTCTGCGTATCCGCTACCGCGCTGCAGGAGCCCAAGGCACTCCAGCAGGTTTTCGTCGTTGCGCTGATGTTGTGTACCTTCGGCGCGCTGCTGTTTACGTTCGCCCGCTTCGCCACCGCGCTGGTGGTGTGCAGCGCCTTGTTCGCAGCGATCAAGTTTCTGGCGGTGCTGAAAATCAAGTACCTCGAAGAATCGCTGATGCCGTCGGACTTCATCTATTACGCCGGCACCAGCCTGCTCGACACGCTGAGGCATTACCCGCATCTCTACCTTCTCAGCATCGCCATCTGCGTGGTGGTGCCGCCCCTGCTGTGGCTGGCGTGGCGCTGGGACTGGCGGCTGTTTGTCGGACGCCGACCGCTTTCACGGTTCGGCCTGCGTACGGGCGGTATCGCGGTCTGCGTGCTGGCCTTTCTGGTCTGCATGCTGCCGGGCGGTCCCTTCGCGCAGGTGCACAACCGTGGCGTGTGGGAGAAATTATCCGACGACGCGCAGCTGACCAATTTCTTCATCAACTTCGACGACGCCCGCGTGCATCTGCCGGTGATGTCCAGCGATGCGATAGCCGAACAGCAGTGGGGATCGACCGCGCAGGGCGAGCCTGGCAGCGCGCATCCGCCGTACCCCGACATCGTGCAGGTGCTGGAGGAAAGCACCTTCGATCCCTCGATCTTTACCGCCTGTGGCGCACCGGAATGTCATCTGTCGATGTTCCAGAGCGATGCGCGCACGCGCGGCACCGGCGTGCTGCGCACGCATACCTTTGGCGGCGGCACCTGGGTCAGCGAGTTCGCCACACTGACCGGCATGCCGCAGGATATATTCGGCCCCGGCGGCATGTACGCGCCCTACGTGCTGGCCCCGCACGTGCGCGATGCGCTGGCCATGCAGCTGCGCCGGCTGGGGTATCTCACCATCGCGATCTATCCGACCGAAGGCAGTTTCATCAACGGCCGCAACGCTTACCGGTCGTATGGCTTCGATCACCTGTACGACGTCAACGAGCTGAAGCTGGACGAGTGGGAGGAGACCGACAAGCAGATGTTCGACGCGGCCAAGCGCGTCTACGATCAGGTGAAGAAGCCGGGCCAGCCGGTTTTCATCATGATCCTCACCATCAACCAGCACGGTCCGCATGACGATCTGGCGCTGGCGCAGCTGCCGCCGCCGTTCAACCGAGGCCTGCTGACCGGACTGTCGCCGGCGGCGACGATCAACTTCAGTGCCTATCTGTCGCGCCTGCACGATTCCGACGTGGCCATGCGCGGCCTCGAGCACGATTTTCTGGACCGCACGCAGCCGACTCTGCTGGTGCACTTCGGCGATCACCAGCCGTCGTTCGAAGGCATGATCCGCCCGATGGCGCGCACGCTGCCGCCGGCGCTGCAGCCGTATCGGGATTTTCTGACGTACTACATGCTCAAGAGCAACTATGCCGGCGATGCGCTACCAAGCTACCCGATGATGGATATCGCATTTCTGCCCAGCATGGTGCTGCAGGCGGCGGGACTGCCGAAAGATCCGTATTTCTCCGCGCTGCACGATCTTCGCACGCGCTGCAACGGGTTATACGACGACTGCAAGATACCGGGGTTGATCGACTCGTACCACGCGTGGACGTTTGGACGGCTGCACGTCTATCAGTGAGGCAAAAACGATCCTTGCTTGATCGGCGGACAGCGGCCGTTTCGACTAGCCGGCCAGCGAAGCCGCCATATCTTGATCTTCAAACCAGACCACGGTGCCCGAACGCCGCAGTCGGTAAGGCAGGGCGCTGCCGCGCAGCTCGATGTATCGCGCGGCTTTTGCCGCGATGGACAGGCTCTCCTGGCCGACGGAGTCTTCCCTCGGTTTCTGGGTATCGAAGCTGCGCCGACCATCGGCTTCACAGACTTGCATCGCGTAGAGCTCGATCTCCGAGCGAGCTGCATGGTCGGCAATATCCAGCGCGAGCGCGTGCAGCGTGATGTGGGCGCTGACTTCAGTGTCAGTGTTGGTGTTGTCGAGTCGGTCTGGCATGAGGTTTTTCCGAAAAGCAAAAAAGGTACGTGATCACGATGCATTCTGGATTAGTGAAAGTCCGTTTCGCTAATCCATCGGCCATTCTTGCCGATGTCTTAAGAGTCGGGCCGGCAACATTGGTTGCGAAAGAAATTACGGAACTAGGTTTACACCCAATGAAACTCGTTCGGCAATCTCTTTGTGTAGCGACTCCCATGGCCTTGTGCCGATAGATTCCACCATACGCGCCTGAACAACCTCCCAATGCACGTTTGCTGCCGCGGTTATTGCGGCCTCTTTCTTCTCTGTCAGTGCCACCGATTTGGCGCGCGCCCCATCGCGTGGGCCTTCGATCGCGATCCTTGAGGCTTCAACCATTGAAGCGATCGTTCGATACGGCGACGTACGCTCCATGAAAAGCCTTGCATGGCAAATGGGTTCAACGGTAGCCGTGCCTGTCGAAAAACTATCCGGAGAATCGAAGTTCAGATTTGCTCACCCTGCCGTCAGCCAGAGCGAGCTTCGCTGGCCATCGGCGCGCTGCCGTTCCGTTAGACCGTCAAAAAAAATCCATAAACGCCTGCCAGTCTAGGCTGCGTTGTCGAATTTACGGCGACAGCTTTTGGAGTGTTGCCATGCGTCGCCTATGCTTGACCCCTCTTTTTGTTGCCGGAATGCTGGTTATGTCCGTTACCGCCCACGCTGAAAAGCCGATCGCCGCCAAGGTGCTGGTGATCGGTCATCGCGGCGCCAGCGCGCTGCGGCCGGAACACACGCTGGCGTCGTACGGCAAGGCGATAGCCGATGGCGCCGATTTCGTCGAGCCCGATCTGGTCATGACGAAAGACGGCGTGCCGGTGGCGCGGCACGAGAATGAAATCAGCGGCACCACCGACGTGGCGTCGCACCCGGAGTTCGCGGTGCGCAAGACGACCAAGCGCGTCGACGGCGTGGAAATCACCGGCTGGTTCACCGAAGACTTCACTCTTGCCGAGTTGAAAACGTTGCGCGCACGCGAGCGCCTGCCGCAGCTGCGCAGTACCAAATATGACGGTGAATTCCAGATTCCCACGCTGGACGAAATCATCGATTTCGTCGCGGCGGAGTCGGCGGTGGTGGGTCATCCGGTCGGCATCATCCCCGAGATCAAGCACGGCACTTATTTCCAGAAGCTCGGCCTGCCGATGGAAGACAAGGTGCTGGCGATACTGGCTGCGCACACGTACACGCAAACCGCGCCGGTCGAGATCCAGTCGTTCGAAATCGCCAACCTGCGCTACCTGCGCGGCAAGCTGGGTGGCAAGGGCGCGGCGAACACACGCCCCAACATTCGCCTGCTGCAGCTGATGGGCGATCCAAAAGAGCAGACCTACGACGTGGTGGTAGCCGGCGGCAAACTCACCTTCGCCGACATGATGAAGCCGGCGGGCCTGCGCGAAATCGCCACCTATGCCGATGCCATCGGCCCGAACAACCGCTCGATCATTCCGCTGGCGGCCAACGGCTCGCTGGGCCAGCCCACCGCCCTGGTACACGATGCGCACGCGGCCGGACTGGAGCTGCATCCTTATACGTTCCGCCCGGAGAATTTTTTCCAGGCGAAGAATTTCTGGCAGGGCAGCGACCCGAAAACCTTCAACGCCAACGGTTCGGTCGCGGAGATTCGGGCCTATCTCGATGCGGGTATCGACGCGTTCTTTACCGATGATCCGGCGCTCGGCCGACAGGCGCTTGATAGCTACTGAGCCGTCATCGAAGAACGTATAAACGAAGGCTGGCTGTCACGAGAATGCAGTAGTGACAGCCCAGCATATGTCGCCTCTTTGTCATCTTGCGAATCGTCCGATGCGTTTTCTGCTCCCTTCACTGTTACTGGGTACGCTGTTTCTCGCTGCCACCCAGGCATCCCCCGCGCAGTCCGCTGCAGCGCAGCCGGTATTGTTGATCTCGATCGATGGCCTGCGCCCGGCCGACGTGCTCGACGCGCAGAAGCGCGGTCTGCACCTGCCGAACCTGCAGGCGTTTCTCAAGCAGGGCAGTTACGCGCATGACGTGCGCGGCGTGCTGCCAACGCTCACCTACCCCAGCCACACCACGCTGCTGACCGGTGTTTCGCCGGGCGTCCACGGCATCGGCGGCAACCTCACCTTCGACCCCACCAATCAGAACCAGCAGGGCTGGGACTGGTACGCCACCGATATTCGCGTGCCAACCTTGTGGGACGCTGCGCACGCCGCCGGCTTGAGCACGGCCAACGTGCACTGGCCGGTCAGCGTGGGCGCGCAGGTCGACTGGAATCTGCCGCAGATCTGGCGCACCGGCACGCCGGATGATCGCAAGCTGGTCGCTGCGCTATCCACGCCCGGCCTGCTGCCGTCGCTGGAAAAAGACCTCGGCCCCTATGCCGACGGCATCGACGAAACCCTGGCCGGCGACCAGAACCGCACGAAGTTCGCCATTCGCCTGCTGGAAACGCATAAGCCGCAATTCATGACCGCCTACGTGACCGCGCTGGATACCGAGCAGCACGCCACCGGTCCGGATACGCCAACCTCGCGCAAGACGCTGGAAGGCATCGACGTACTCATCGGTGACCTGGTTGCCGCCGCCAAGCGCGTGCATCCGGATGGCGTGATCGCCGTCGTGTCCGACCACGGTTTTGCGCCAGTGAAGCAGGACATCAATTTCTATGCACCCTTCATCAAGGCCGGTCTGGTCACGATCAAGGACGGCAAGATCACCGACTGGCAGGCCGCCGTGTGGAACGATGGCGGCAGCGCGGCCATTGTGTTGAAAGATCCGAACAACGCCGACGTCAAAGCAAAAGTTGCCGCGCTGCTGAAGCAGCTGCAGGATGATCCGCAGTACCACATCGATCACGTGCTCGATCATGATCAGGTCATCGCTCAGGGCGGCACCGACAAGGCCAGCTGGTTCGTGCTGCTGAAGATTGGCTACGAGCTGGGCATCACGCCCGATGCGCCGCTGCCCGCGCCCGGCCACTTTCTGGGCATGCACGGCTACGATCCGGCGAATGCCGAGATGCGCTCCACGTTCCTCGTTGAAGGCCCGGGTATTGCGGCCGGAAAGAATCTCGGCTCGATCGATATGCGTGATATTGCGCCGACGCTGGCCGGACTGATGGGCGCCAGTTTGCCGCAGGCGCAGGGACATCCGTTGCCGCTGAAGGCTTCGCGCTGATCGCTTTACGCCTGACATAGCTTCCGAGTGCGGCGCTCCAACGGCGCGCACTCGGGCCTCAGCGCTTGACGCCAGCGGTGGGGCTTGCTTGGTGCCATCCGGTCGATTGGCGGTTGTCGATACCTGTCATGTGACCGTTCGCACAAATCTGCAATACAGATGTAAAACCGCGTACACACATCGCCCGCAAGCTTTGCGGCGAGACTGCCAGGGGCAGCCGACTATTTCTTATCAACCCACCATGTCGTGGCTGCACCCGTGTGGGCGGCTACGCGAAGGATGTTTATGTCTGCTCGTACGTTTACTGCCCGTCGCACCGGCCTCGCGGTCGCGCTGCTTGTCGGTTTATACGGCCCGGCGGCCATGGCTGCCGCTGCCGATGATGCGCCGGCCACCGCCGCGGCTGCGCCGGACACCAACAAGACCAAGACGCTGGATTCGGTGTCGGTCATTGGGCAGGGCGAAACCCGTCAAGTGCAGCGCATCACGCCCACCGATTTGAAGATCCTGCCGCCGGGCACCAGCCCGCTGAAAGTGCTGGCCAGCAAGCCCGGCGTGCATTTCGAATCGGCCGATCCGTTCGGCAACTACGAGTGGTCCACGCGCATCAGCCTGCGCGGCTTCAACCAGAACCGCCTCGGCTTCACCCTGGACGGTATTCCGCTGGGCGACATGAGCTACGGCAACCAGAACGGCCTGCACATCAGCCGCGCCCTGATCGCCGAAAACCTCGGCGGCGCGGAGCTGGCCGAGGGCATCGGCTCGCTGGGTACCGCATCGACCAGCGATCTGGGCGGCACGATCCAGTTCTACTCCTCCGACCCCACGCCCGAGCCGGGCATTACGGTAGAGCAGGGCTTCGGCAGCGACAGCGCCCGCCGCACCTATGCGCGGCTGGACACCGGCGATCACAATGGCTTTGCCATGTATCTGTCCGGCGCCTACAGCAATATCGACAAATGGAAGGGCGACGGCGCGCAGGAGCAGAAGCAGTTCAACGGCAAGGCGGTCTACAACTGGGGCGACAACGAGGTCGGCGCGCTGGTGACCACGTCCAGCCGCGACGAAACGGATTATCAGGATCTCTCGCTCTCGCTGGAAAAGCGTCTGGGCTGGAACTGGGACAACCTGCGGCCGGACTGGCAGCGTGCGGTGCGTATAGCCAACGAGTACCAGAACAGTCCCACTGGCACGGTCAACGATGGCAATATTCATAGCGTCGACGACGCCTACTTCGACGCGCGCGGCCTGCGCGACGACACCGTCGCCAGCGTGTTCGGCAACTTTGCCGTGGCGGACGGCGTCAATCTGAAAACCACCACGTACTATCACAACGATCGCGGTCAGGGTCACTGGTTCACGCCTTACCAGCAGTCCTATCCAGGTACGCCGCAGCAGACGCCGATCTCGATCCGCACCACCGAGTACGGCATCGATCGCGCGGGCGTTACCGCTGCGCTGACCTGGGATATCGGCATCAACCATATCGAAGGCGGCTTCTGGTACGAGGACAGCAACCTCAACGTCTCGCGCAATTACTACTACATCACCGGGCCGGTCGACGACACCTACTTCCTCAGCGATCCAAACCTGCGCCTGTTCAAGCAGCATTACGAAACCATCACCCGTCAGTTCTACGTCCAGGACAGCATCAAGCTGCTCGACGATGCGCTGGCGATCGACTTCGGTTTCAAGTCACCCGACACCACGCTCAAGGCAGTGGCTGAACCCGGCACGGTGACTTACGGCCAGCCCAACAGCTACGCCAACGGCGAACTCACCGCGAAGAAAACCTTCTTGCCGCAGGTCGGTGCCAGCTATCAGCTAGGCGGCGGCAACGAGTTGTTCGGTTCGTATGCCAAGAACATCGCGGCATTCCAGGGCGGTATTACCGGCCCGCTGGCAACGACCCAGGTCGCCTACAACCTGTTTGGCAAAACGCTGAAACCCGAGCAGTCGCGCACCTTCGAAGGCGGCTTCCGTCATTCGGACGATTTCTACCAGGCGTCGCTCGCTCTTTACGACGTGAAGTTCGATAACCGCCTGCTGGCCATCTCCCAGTGTGCAGGCATCGTCGGTTGCCCGGCCGCTTACGCCAACGTCGGCTCGGTCACCAGCCGCGGTGCGGAGCTGGCGGTCAACTTCAAGCTCGATCCCGAGCTGCACTGGAACAACTCGCTGTCGTACAACCGCTCGCGTTACGACGACAACTACATCACCGGCACCACGCTGGTGCTGACCAAGGGCAAGACCGTCGTCGACAGCCCGAAGCAGCTGTTCTTCTCCGAGCTGGCTTGGACGCCGGGTCCGTGGGATATGCGCCTTTCGGCCAACTACACCGGCAAGCGCTATTACACCTACACCAACGACGCCTCGGTGCCGTCCTTCTGGCTGATGAATGCGGAAGCGGCCTACGACTTCGGCAAGCTTGGCGGCGTAGTGCAGGACCTCAAGGTCGCGCTCAACGTCACCAACCTGCTCGACAAGCGCTACTTCGCCACCATCGGCTCCAACGGCTTCGTTGCCAACGATCCGAGCGGCCTGTTCCAGACCCTGCTGCCCGGCTCGCCGCGCGCAGCGATGCTCACGGCGACAGTGCGCTTCTGATCCCTGTCGTTTCACGATAATAAACTGCGATTGAAACAAAGCCGCCGGGAATAACTTCCCGGCGGCTTTGTTTTAGGCAGCGCCAAGTTTTTACATATCGATGCCAATGCAGCGAATGTCAGGATGTTTTCATTAAGGTTCGGTCGACGTTTCCGGCTCGCAGAAACGACGCTGGCGCATCCACTTGGTCATGATCCACTTTTCACCCTGCAGCACGGGTTCGCCAGCGTGCAAGGTAAGCTCATCCAGCTGGCCAAGACTATTGGCGTATTCGAAATAGACGGCTGAACCCTTTTTAGGTTTTATCTCCAGACCCAATTTGGGAAAGCTTGTCCCTCCACCCTCCGCCACGTCGTTCAAGTACATTATCAGCGTAGACACACGCTGCCCTCCCTTGCGCAGATGCACATGGCTGCCGGCTTGATCGAGATCAAAAAAATCGAAATGCGGCCGGTATTCACCGCCCTCGAGATAATGCAGGATCTGCAGTCCTTCGCCATGCTCGAC
>CBAAAD010000047.1:1873-11333 GCA_964658785.1 uncultured Methylobacterium sp. | reverse complement strand
AAGGCATCCTGCCCCAATGGTCGCCTGCTCTCACCTCAACCGACCGCGATTATTTTTTCTTGGGCATGTACAGGTCGGTGATCGTGCCTTCGTAGATTTCCGCGGCCATGCCGACGGACTCGCTGAGGGTCGGATGCGGGTGGATGGTGAGGCCGATATCGGCCGCTTCGCTGCCCATCTCGATGGCCAGCGTCACTTCGGAGATCAGGTCGCCGGCGTGCTGGCCGACGATGCCGCCGCCGACGATGCGATGGGTTTCTTCATCGAACAGCAGCTTGGTGAAACCCTCCGTGCGATCGTTGCCGATGGCGCGGCCGCTGGCGGCCCAGGGGAATTTCGCTACGCCGACCTTGAGGCCCTTCTCTTTCGCCTCGCGCTCGCTGACGCCGACCCAGGCGATTTCCGGGTCGGTATATGCCACCGATGGAATCACTCGCGCATCGAAATAGCTCTTGTGCCCGGCGACCACTTCGGCGGCAACCTTAGCCTCATGCGTAGCCTTGTGTGCCAGCATCGGCTGGCCGACCAGATCGCCGATGGCGAAGATGTGCGGCACATTCGTACGCATCTGGTTGTCGACGGTGATGAAGCCGCGCTCGCTGACGTTGACGCCGGCCTTGTCGGCACCGATCTTGCCGCCATTGGGCGAGCGGCCTACCGAGACCAGCACGCGATCGAACAGCGTCGTTTCCGGCACGCTGTCGCCTTCGTAAGTCACTTCGATGCCTTTCTTGGTCGCCCTGGCCTCGACCACCTTGGTCTTGAGATGGATGCCCTTCAGCCGCTTGCCCATGCGCTGCGCCAGCGGCTTGATCAGGTCGGCGTCGGCGCCGGGGATCAGCTGATCCATGAACTCGACCACGGTCACTTCGCTGCCCAGCGCCGAATACACGGTGGCCATCTCCAGGCCGATGATGCCGCCGCCGACGACGAGCAGCTTCTTCGGCACATCCTTCAGTTCGAGTGCGCCGGTGGAATCGATGATCCGCTCGTCGTCCCACGGGAACGAGGGAAGTTTCACCGACTGCGAGCCCGCCGCGATGATGGCGTTTTCGAAGCGGATCAGCTTCGTGCCATCTTTCGTCTGGACTTCCAGTTCGTTCGGCGAAATGAATGAGCCAAATCCCTCGACCGTGCGCACCTTGCGCTGCTTGGCCATCGACGTGAGGCCGCCGGTGAGCTTGCCCACCACCTTGGTCTTGAACTCGCGCAGCTTGTCGATCTCGATGGTCGGGTTGCCGAAGGTGATGCCGTGCGCGGCCATCGCCTCGGCTTCGTCGATTACCGCAGCGGCGTGCAGCAAGGCCTTCGATGGAATGCAGCCCACGTTGAGGCAGACGCCGCCCAGCGTGGTGTAGCGTTCGACCAGCACGGTATCGACGCCAAGATCCGCCGCACGGAACGCCGCGGTGTAGCCGCCCGGGCCGGAGCCCAGCACGACGAGTTTGCATTCGATATCGGCAGTTTTTCCCGACGCCGTTGCGGCCTGTGCAGTCTTTGCCTCGTCAACTTTCTGAGCGGGCGACGCTTTTGCCTCCTCTCCCCCGCGGGGAGAGGATGGAGGTGAGGGGCGGTCGTTCGCGGAAGACTCCCCTGCGGCGCTCGTTTCTTTGGCAGGGCTTGGCGAGGTTGCCCCCTCACCCCGGCCCTCTCCCGGCGAGGGAGAGGGGGCATCAGCGTCGGCCGCCGTCTCGACGATGGCAATCACGCTGCCTTCGGACACCTCGTCGCCGACCTTGAGCTTGATCTCCTTGATGACGCCCGCGGCGCTGGTGGGAATCTCCATCGTCGCCTTGTCCGATTCCAGCGTGATCAGGCTCTGTTCCTTGGCGACCGTGTCGCCGACCTGCACCAGAATTTCGATGACCGGCACGCTGCCGTTGCCGCCGATGTCGGGGACTTTGATTTCGATGGTGTTGGCCATGGGAGAGCATCCTTCTTTAGTCGCTCGCGGCACGAACGGCGCGTAGCTTGAGTATGGGTATGGCACAGGCAGGAGGCGGTCGACCGACCGCTCTCACCCTGGCGCCTCCCCCGCCGGGAGAGGCGCCGAGACGTCAGAGCAGCAGGCGGCGAATATCGCCCAGCTGAGTCGCCAGGAACGCCGCGAAGCGCGCGGCCAGTGCGCCGTCGATGACGCGATGGTCGTAGCTCAGCGACAGCGGGAGCAGCAGGCGCGGCGCGAATTCCTTGCCGTTCCAGACCGGCTTGATGGCGGCCTTGGAGACGCCAAGAATGGCCACCTCCGGCGCATTGACGATCGGCGTAAAGCCGGTGCCGCCGATACCGCCCAGCGAACTGATCGAGAAGCAGCCCCCGGACATTTCGGCCGGACCCAGCTTCTTTTCGCGCGCCTTTTTCGAGATCTCGCCCAGCTCGCGCGCCAGGTCGAGCAGGCCCTTCTTGTCGCAGTCGCGAATCACCGGCACGACCAGGCCGTCGGGCGTGTCGACCGCGATGCCGATATGGAAATATTTTTTCAGAATGAGTTTTTCGCCGGACTCGTCCAGCGAGGCGTTGAACTGCGGGAACTGCTTCAGCGCTGCAACCACCGCCTTGATCTGGAACACCAGCGGCGTGACTTTCAGATCCTTGTTCTCTTCGCCGAGTTTCTTGCGGAAGGCTTCCAGCTCGGTGATGTCGGCATCGTCGTGCTGCGTGACGTGCGGAATCATCGCCCAGTTGCGCGCCAGGTTGGCGCCGGAAATCTTCTGGATGCGCGAGAGCGGCTTTTCCTCGATCTCGCCGAATTTGGAAAAGTCGATCTTCGGCCAGGGCAACAGGTTGAGGCCGCCGACCGAGGCCGAAGCATTGCCCACGACCGGACGCGCGCCCGACGCCAGCGCGTGCTTCACATAATCACTGACGTCCTCGCGCTGGATGCGGCCGCCGCGGCCACTGCCCTTGACCTGGGCGATGTCCACGCCCAGCTCGCGCGCGAACGCGCGAATCGCCGGGCTCGCATACGGCGCGTCGCCGGGCATCACGATGGTGGCGTCCAGCGGCGGACGCGCGCTCGGCGCCGCGTCGCCCTCCGGCGCATTGCCCGGCAGCACGGCGCGACCGCCGATCGGGGCGGGCTTTTCGGCGACCGGCTTGGTCTCTTCGACCGGCTTCTCTTCAGCCTTTTTCGGCTCGGCCTTCGGTGCCTCGGCCTGCGCCGGCGCTGCCGCCTTGGCGGGCGCAGCGGCTTGCGAACCCGCGTCGTCGGCTTCGATGGTGGCGATCAGCGTGCCTTCGCCCACTTCGTCGCCTACCTTGACCTTCACTTCCTTCACCGTGCCGGCAAACGGCGCGGGCACTTCCATGGTGGCCTTGTCCGATTCCAGCGTGATCAGGCTTTGTTCTTTTTCGACGCGATCACCGGCTTTGACCAGCACTTCAATGACTGGAACGTCGGACTGGCCGATATCGGGAACGCGGGCTTCTTTCAGATCAGCCATGGGGACTCCTGCTAATGGCGATGGCGTGCCGCCTGGGGATGGCGGTCGCGGGCAAGGCCACCATCATAACGAACGCCTGCGTAGTACGTCTGCCTTGACAGCGCTATCAGAGCCTGACGACAGCTACCATTCGCGCGCGTATGCATGACCTTGAGCGCACGCAAAGCGTCCATTGATGCCCTACGCTGAACTCACTATCGCCGTTACGCGCCCACGGCGCGGCGGGCCAAGGAAGCCAAGCATGCTGATCATTCGTGACCTGTCGAAGACTTATGCCAACGGCGTGCGTGCGCTGCGCGGCGTGTCGCTGGAGATTCCCCACGGCATGTTCGGATTGCTCGGCCCCAACGGCGCGGGCAAGTCGTCGCTGATGCGCACCATCGCCACGCTGCAGGATCCGGACGCCGGCAGCATCACGCTCGACGGCATTGATCTGCTGGCCGACAAGCAGGCCACGCGGCGCACCCTCGGCTATCTGCCGCAGGAGTTCGGCGTGTATCCGAAGGTATCGGCCGAGGCGATGCTCGATCACTTTGCCGTGCTCAAGGGCGTCACGATCAAGGCCGAGCGGCGCGAGCTGGTCGAGTCGCTGCTGCGCCAGGTGAACCTGTGGGACGTGCGCAAGCGCAAGCTCGGCACCTACTCCGGCGGCATGCGCCAGCGCTTCGGCATCGCGCAGGCGCTGATCGGCGACCCGCGGCTGGTGATCGTCGACGAGCCCACGGCCGGGCTCGATCCGGAGGAGCGCAACCGCTTTCTCAACCTGCTGGCGGAAATCGGCGAACGCGTGGTGGTGATTCTTTCCACGCATATCGTGGAGGACGTGACCGACCTGTGCCCGCGCATGGCGATCATCGCGCAGGGCCAGGTGCTGCTCAGCGGCGAGCCGATCGAAGCGATCCGCTCGCTCGACGGCCGCGTCTGGCGGCGCAGCATCGACAAGGCCGAACTGGACGGCTACCGCGCGCGCATGAATATTCTGTCGACTCGACTTTCTGGCGGCCGCACCGTGCTGCACGTGCTGGCCGATTCACGGCCAGGGGAAGGTTTCGACGCCGTGGCGCCTGATTTGGAAGACGTGTATTTCGGGCAGCTGCGTGCCCAGGCCACCGTAGCGCGGACGGTTTGATGTTGCCGCTATCTCGCACCTTTGCTTCGCTGCCCCTCATGTCATCGCCAGCGGCCGCATGGCAGCAGGAGCACTGATGTTTTTCGAAATCCTCCGATTCGAATTACGCCAGCAGCTGAAGGCACCGCTGTTCTGGATCGTGGCGCTGGTCTTCGGCGCGCTGGCCTTTACCCTGGTCAGCACCGATGCCGTCGTCATCGGCGGCGCCAGCGGCAACGTGCTGCGCAATGCGCCCACGGTGATCGTGCGCCTGATGAGTGCGCTGACCGTGCTCAGCATGTTTCTGGTGACGCTGTTCGTCGCCGGCGCAGCGCTGCGTGACTTTGATCTGCGCACCGCCGAGCTTTTTTTCAGCACGCCGATCAGCCGCAGCGCCTATCTTGGTGGCCGTTTTGCCGCGGGCTACCTGGCGTCGCTGGCGATCATGCTGGCCTGCGCGCTCGGCATCGCCGTCGGCGGATACATGCCGTGGATCGACACGCTGCGGCTCGGCCCGGCCAGCTGGCACGGCTACGCGTGGGCCTTCGGCGTGATGGTGATACCGGACATGCTGTTCATCGCGTCGCTGCTGTTTCTGCTCGCCACCACCACGCGCTCGCTCGTGGCTACCTATGTTGGCGTGATCGCCTACTTCGTACTGCAAAGCGTGGTCGGCCAGCTGACCAAGGACGTCAACAATCACTTCGTGGCGGCGATGCTCGATCCGTTCGGCGCGCGCACCATGGCGCTGGTGACGCGCTACTGGTCGGCGTATCAGTCCAACCACGACTTGCCGGTGCTGAAAGGCGTGCTGCTGTTCAACCGGCTGCTGTGGAGTGCGGTAAGTCTGGTGATGCTGGCGGTGACATTCGCGCTGTTCCGGCCAAACCGGGAAGGCCTGCAGCTGCCCAAACGAAAGAAGCGCGCGGAACCACCGATGCTGCGGCCGGCGTCCGCGTCTACCGCGCTGACCTTGCCTGCCGTGCATCTGTCTGACGACGCGCGCGCGCACTGGCTGCAGCTGCGCAAGCTGCTCATGTTCGAGACGCTGGGCGTGCTGCGCGGCGCGCCGTTCCTGATCATGCTGGCGCTCGGCGTCGCCAACGTGATCGGTGCTTTTCTCCTGTCCGGCCAGATCTACGGCACCTCGACCTATCCCGTCACGCATCAGGTTCTGGAGAACATTCGCGGCGGCTATCAGTGGCTGCTCTACATCATCATCACCTTCTATGCCGGCGAGCTGGTGTGGCGCGAGCGCAGCCAGCGCTCGGCCGAAGTCAGCGATGCGTTTCCGCTGCCGGACTGGATACCGCTGACAGCCAAGCTCGGCGCGCTGATAACCGTCATCGCAACCTTCCTGCTGGTCGGCGCGCTGGTCGGCATCGGCTGGCAGCTGGGGCATGGCTACACGCATATCGAACCCGGCCTCTATCTGGGCTCGCTGGCGCTGGACTCCATTCCGTTTCTGTTGCTGGCCGTGCTGGCGCTGTTTCTTCAGGTGATCTCGAACAACAAATTTCTCGGCTACCTGCTGACCATCGTGTGGCTGGTCGCGCAGATCGGCTTTGGCCTGCTGCACTGGGAACAAAATCTGTACAACTACGGCAGCGCGCCGGACACGCCGTATTCGGATATGAACGGCTTCGGCCATTTTCTGAAGGCCGCACTGTGGTTCGACTTCTACTGGGCCAGCTGCGCCGTCGTGCTGCTGGTGCTAGCCGCGCTGTTCTGGGTGCGCGGCACCGGTGATGCCTGGCGCGACCGCCTGCGCGAAGCGCGTATGCGCCTGCGCGCGCCCGCGGCATCTGCGCTGATTTTCGCCCTACTCGCCTTTGTCGGCAGCGGCGCGTGGATCTACTACAACACCAACGTGCTCAACCATTACCAGAGCAGCGCCGACAAGCTGCAGCAGCACGCGGATTACGAAAAGACATACGCGAAATACAAGGATCTGCCGCAGCCGCGCATCACCGCGGTGAAGGTCGACGTGGACATCTATCCGAACGAACGCAGGCTGGCGATTCGCGGCCATTACACCCTCACCAACAAACACGCGGCACCGATCAGCGAACTGCATGTGAACTTTGCCGATCACTTCACCGTGAAGTCGCTGGACTTTGCAGCCCATGACACGGTGAGTGAGGACAAGCTGCTTGGCTACACGATTTACCGGCTGAAAACGCCGCTGGCTCCGGGCGCCTCGATGAGTTTCGATTTCGCCCTTGAATATGCGCCCAGAGGATTTACCAACAGCCCGGACGGCCAGTTCCTTGCGTACAACGGGACGTTTTTCAACAACAGCGTCATGCCGCAGTTCGGTTACCAGGCCAGCGAGCAGATCACCGATCGCAACGATCGCCGCAAATACGGCCTGAGCGCAGACGTGCCGCGCATGCCCAAACTCGGCGATGAAAAGGCCCGTGCAAATACCTACCTGAGCAACGACGCGGACTGGATCAGCTTCGACACCACGGTATCGACGTCGGCCGATCAGATCGCCGTGGCGCCGGGCTATCTGCAAAAAGAATGGACGGCGAACGGCCGGCACTATTTCCACTACACCATGAATCAGGACGGGAAAAGCCAGCCGATGCTGCCTTTCTTCGCGTATCTGTCCGCGCGCTACGCGGTCAGGCACGAGCTGTGGAAGGGCGTGGATATTTCGGTGTACTACAACCCCGCGCACGCCTGGAACGTGGACCGGATGATTCAGGGCGCCAGGGATGCGCTGGATTATTACGACGCCAATTACACGCCCTACCAGTTCCACCAGCTGCGCATTCTGGAGTTTCCCAACTACAGCAGTTTTGCGCAGTCGTTCGCTAACACCATTCCGTTCTCCGAATCGATCGGTTTCATCGCCGACCTGCGCGACACCCGCAAGATCGACTACGTCTACTACGTCACCGCGCACGAGGTGGCGCACCAGTGGTGGGCGCATCGGGTGATCGGCGCCAATATGCAGGGCTCGACCATGGTGAGCGAATCGCTGGCACAGTATTCGGCGCTGATGGTGATGAAGCAGAAGGTTGGCGCCACCCAGATGCGCAAGTTTCTGAAGTACGAGCTGGATGCTTATCTGGCCGGCCGTGGCACCGAAAAGGTCGCCGAAGAACCGCTGGCGAAAGTGGAGAACCAGCAGTACATCCATTACCGCAAAGGTTCGCTGGTGTTCTACGCGCTGCAGGATTACGTCGGCGAAGCCGTGCTGAACAACATGCTCAAGCAGTTCCTGCTCGACAAGGGTTTTCAGCAACCGCCCTACACCACTTCGAAGGAGTTCATGGACGCGCTGGGCCGCGCTGTCGACCCGAAGTGGAAGCCGCTGCTGGACGACCTGTTCTGGAACATCACCCTGTTCGACAACCGCGTCACGGACGCGACGGCGAAGCGGCTGCCGGACGGCAAATACGAAGTGACGATGAAGGTGCATGCCGGCAAGGTCTACGTCGACGGTACCGGCAAGGAAACCGACGCGCCGCCGAACACACCCATCGAGATCGGCGTATTCGCCGCTCCGGCACATGCCGGCCTGGACGGCAAGCCGCTCTATCTACAGAAGCGCATGCTGCCCAGCGGGGACAGCACGGTCACGGTGACGGTGGACGGCAAGCCGTTCGACGCGGGTATTGATCCGTACAACGAACTGATCGATCGGGTGTCAGGCGACAATCGAAAGCCGGTCACGCTTCAGTAGCCGCACATGCGGCCGACTCGGCGTGTCGACGGGAGCCGCACCCCTCAGCCCGGCTTGGTCGCGCCGTCGGGCAACGCGCCACTTACCACGGTGAGCTCGCGCTGCGGGAACGGCATGCTGATGCCAGCGGCGTCATAGTGCTCCTTGATGGCCCGCAACAGGTCGGTCTTCGCCGCCCAGGAGTCCGATGAGCGCGTCCACCCGCGCACGACCAGATCCACCGAGCTTTCGCCCAGCGCACTCGTCCACACGCCCGGCGCGGGGTCCTTCAGGATGCGCGGATCCGCCTCGAACAGCGCATTTATCTCGGCCATCGCCGCGCCGATATCGTCCTTGTAGCCAATGCCGATGGTGAACTCGAACCGGCGCGTGCCGCGACGGTTGAAGTTGAGTATGGCGTCGCCGCCGACCTTGCCGTTGGGCACGATCGCCTCGCGGTTATCGGGCAGAACGATCAGCGTATGCATGAGATTGATGCTTTCGACCGTGCCCTCCATGCCGCCCGCGGTCACATAGTCGCCGACGCGAAACGGTCGAAACACGATCAGCAGCACGCCCCACGCGAGATTGCTCAGCGAACCTTGTAGTGCGAGCCCGATGGCCAGACCGGCCGTGCCCAGCGCTGCTACCAGCGGCGCCGCCGACACGCCGGCAGTGATCAGCGCCATCACGATCAGCACGGCAACCAGCACGCCATAGATGAGGTTGCGCAAAAAACCACTCAGCGTCACGTCGACCTGGGCCCGATGCAGCGCGCGTTCGGACACGTTGGCAAGCCGCGCGGCAATCCAAATGCCGATGAGCAGCAACAGCAGCGCAAGCAGCAGATTTATACCCGCATGAATCACGCTGGCTGAAAGTTTCGCTCCCAGCAAATTATCTAGAAAATCATGCATGCCGACGGCTCGCCTCAAAAAGTCGACTTTAAGCTAGCAAATCGACCATGAAAAATTTGCTGAGTGCATACACGGGTTGATCGCCTCTCCCTCAACTCGCGCGTAACTGTTCGCGAACGCGTCTCCCGCATTGCCACGAGCAACAGGACAGCGTTGGTTGGGACGCCAAGCGTGCCAATCGGCCACGGCAATGTCAGCGCAGCTGGCGCAAGATATTCATCGTGCGCCGCCTGGCCAACGCGTGGCAGACGGCCAGTCCCGAACCCAGACCGGTACGGACGAGCGGCATGGCATGGCATGACATGACATGACATGA
>CBAAAD010000047.1:0-1863 GCA_964658785.1 uncultured Methylobacterium sp. | reverse complement strand
CGGATTTTGCTGCGCCGCCTTTATCGCAGGGCTATCCATGCACCATGAATAGCCTTGCGTTCGCGGTGTATGGCGCAGGAGTCGCTCAGAGACGGCGGTCCTCAATGTCGCTGACCTTGCCATCGACAATCGTCACGGTGGTGACGTGATCGTCGCGCCGGTACTGCCACTTTTCACCGCTGGTCTCGTCGGATAAAACGCGCACGCCGCGTGATCGCCGACTGCTGCGGGAGTGGCTGCTGCGCGAGCTGCGGCTGCGTGATTTATGCGAGGGTTTACCAAGCAGTTCGGTCACGCGAACCTCGCTGTCGCCGGCGGTCAACACCTGGTTGCCGACACGCAGCGTGCTGACGGCCTGGGTGGCGGTACTTAATGCGAACACTGCGCCGAATAGGCAAAACAAAACGCTACGACGAATACGCATGACATCTCCTTGTCTGCTTGAAGTCCTGAGTTTGATGCGTTTGTAACGAGATCGGGGTAGTTCGTTCTGCACGGCACCCGCGTTAGTAGGCCTGACTTTCCTCGATATTGGCAACCCTGCCGCCGATAATCGTAATCGTCACCACGCGTCCGCTGTCACGCCTGTATTGCCAACGCTCGCCGACATACGCGCCGTATTCGTTCTGCAGGGGCTCCTTGTAGACCGGATTGCCGAGCAGGTCGATGACGTGGGTGACCGGATCGCCGGAGGTCAACACCTGTTGACCGACGCGCAGCGTATCGTTCGCATGAATGCCGAGGCTGATTGCCAATAAAGGTACCAACAGCAGTCGACGCACGGTGTTTCTCCCTGAATGTAATCGTCCAACCGTGCACTGCATCGAGACGCAAGGATCGGCTTCAGTAAGTAGGTTGGCGCTGAACGCAGCGAAGCCCAACAAGCGTTACTGAGTCGCAAACAAAGCCGCGCGGTTGGCGCAGCATATCCGAGAATTATTGGACACCTGATGCCGTTGCTGCGCAAATTATCCGCGTTCGACATGCTCTCCCGCTAGACCGACCGACACCAGGCTTACCACGCGTGGCGGTGCGCACGCTCGGATACGCGCAATGTAGGTGAATCACCTACGGTGCCGCGTGCCTGCGCTCACTAGCCGCAATGGTGTCGGCTGACGCGATCGGACGATCCTCGCGTACTCGCCTATCGGACATTCCGTAGGATTATGCACTGCATATTCGGAATGCCTCGAGGGCGTTCTCGCGGTCCGAAGACAACCTTGCGGCCCTTGCAGCGTCAGAGCGCGGTGCCGGCCAGGTTATCCATATCCAGATGAATGCCGTTGAGTCGAGGAAGCTGTCTGCGCAAAGCCAGCGCGGACTCGGGCGGCAGCCCGGCGACCACGGTTTCGAACGCACGCAACAGGCTGCTCTCGCCGTAAGACAGCTCGCGGATCCACGCCACGTCGGGATGCGACGCAATGCGGGTAAACGAGCCTGCGAGGTGGCGTCGCATGGACCCACGCACCGTGCCGGTGCGGCTGGGCGTGCCGCCGCTGGCGCGCAGCTGGGTCTGCAGATCGGTGATCATGACGTCCAGCGTTTGCGCATTTTCGTCGAGGACCATTTTCAATCCGGGCTCACATGACGAAGCAGCGCGCCGGTAAAGCTGAAGCAGGTCGATACTGCGCTGAATCAAAGTGTTGTAGGTGCTCTGGGGCAACGTCGAGGACATGGCCACCTCCTGAGGATGGGCTGGTGTTCCTGCATGCATCCTCTGCCTCGGCGACTTAGCAACACATAAATTGCCTGAAATCGGTCGAAGTTCAGTCAGGCTGCAGTCGGCTGCGCACCCTCACCGGGTGGTCTGAATGAGGTCGAGCGGCTGACCATTGCTACCGCGCACGCCATCCTGCAGTTCGC
>CBAAAD010000046.1:2605-11365 GCA_964658785.1 uncultured Methylobacterium sp. | reverse complement strand
GGCGCGCGCCGCTTCCACGGCCGCATTGAGCGCGAGCAGGTTGGTCTGGAACGCGATCTCGTCGATCAGGCTCACGATGTCGGAAATCTTGCGGCTGGAACTGTTGATCTCGCGCATGGCGGTCACCGCCTGCGAGACCACTTCACCGCCGCGCTCGGCCTGTTCACGGGCACCGCGGGCCAGCTGATTGGCGTGACTGGCGTTCTCCGCGTTCTGCTTCACGGTCGAGGTCATCTCCTCCATCGACGACGCCGTTTCCTCCAGGCTCGAAGCCTGCTCCTGCGTGCGCTGGCTGAGGTCGTCGTTGCCGCGGGCGATCTGCTGCGCGGCGGTGCTCACTTCATCGGAGCCGTGACGCACGTCGCTGACGATATCCTCCAGCCGCTTGTCCATCGCGCGAAGGCCGGCGAGCAGGCGCGAGAGCTCGTCGGTGCCGCGTACCTGGATGTCGTGTCCGAGCTTGCCGTCGGCAATTTCACCCGCCAGCTTGGTCGCATAGTTCAACGCGTTGACGATGGAGCGCACCAGAAAGACCGAACGGAACAAGGCAAACAGCAGGCCAAGCGCCAGCGCGATGATGGTGATCATGCGGATGCGCTGGTAGCTGGCCACCTGCGCCTGGAAAATGGCCGACGCTTCGATGCGTTGTACTTCACCGACTTTGCCCAATGCTTCCACGCGTTGCATCAGCAGCGGCCGCACCTCCATCTCCAGCACGTCCTGCGCCGAAGAGTCGTTCTGATTCACGGCATCGATCACGTCTTTCTTGGCGCTGGCGTAGTCGCTATCGGTGGACATGTAGTCTTTATACGCCGCTGCCACCGCCGGACTTATCGGCAGCTGAGCAAACTTTTTCCTCTGATCGAACCGATCCTTCTCATAAAGCTCATAATCCGCCAGCTTCTGCTTGACCTGATCGGCCTTGCCAACTGACGTGGCAGCCTCGCCGAGCACGATGAATGCCTTCAAGTTGTCGGCGAGGATGTTGCTGACCATCTGCGCTGGCGCCATCTCATTTTCGTAGATCTTCTGCGTACCTTCGTTCTGCCGCGACATCGACACCAGGCCGATCGCGGCGCCGGCGAACAGCATGAAGCAGAGCAAGGCAACCAGGCCGTACAGGCGTGCGCGAACGCTGCGCAGGGAAAACTTCAGGGGAAACGAGGGCATTTTCATCTTCACTCCAATCAGGCCACGGCCTTGACATCACCAACCGCATTCAGCGCGGTATCCAGTAGCTGCGCATCGTGCGGCTGCAATAATTTGTCCGCGTCGAGCAGCAAGACCATGCGTTCACCGATCGAGGTCAGCCCCTTCAGATATTCGGTATCCACGGCGGTACCCATGTCGGGTACCGGGCGCAGATGACTGTTTTCAACGTCGAGCACGTCCGATACCGCATCGACAACGATGCCGAACAGGCGGCCGGCCACGGTGACAATCACCGTTACCGTGGTGGCGTCGTAGTCCTCGCGCGTCAGGCCGAAGCGCAGGCGCAGATCGAGCACCGGCACGATGGCGCCGCGCAGATTGAGCACCCCGAGCACGTACTGCGGCGCCTGCGGGATACGGGTGACCGGCGTCCAGCCGCGAATTTCGCGTACGGCGAGGATGTCGATACCGTACTCCTCCTCGGCGAGGTTGACGGTGAGGTATTGGGTGGTTGCATTGACGTCGAAAATTGACTGACTCATGGGCATTCCAGATAACGAAGGTCAGGCGCTATATAAGAGGTATCGACCGGCACCCGCCGGGCTTGAGTGTCGATCGGTGTGTTGGCGTGCATTACGCGGCTTTGCGTCGGGATTGCATGCGCACCAGGCCGGCGACGTCGATGATCAACGCCACCGAACCATCGGCCAGAATCGTCGCGCCGGAAATACCCTCGACGCGGCGATAGTTGGCCTCCAGTGACTTCACGACGGCCTGCTGCTGGCCGATCAGCTCGTCGATGAAAAGACCGACGCGGCCAGTGTCGGCTTCGACCACGATGACCAGGCCGTCCTCGATCTGCTGCCGTGCGCCGACACAGCCGAACTGCTCATGCAGGCGAACGATCGGCAGATACGCGTCGCGAAAGCGAAACAGTTCGCCACCGCCGATCACGCTGCGAACGGCATCGGCGCGCAGCTGAACCGATTCGACGATCGACACCAGCGGCACGATGTAGCACTCGTCGCCCACCGCTGCGCTCAGGCCGTCAATAATGGCCAGCGTCAGCGGCAGCGTGATGGTGAAGGTCGTGCCATGGCCGGGACGACTGGTGATGGCGATGCTGCCACCCAGATCCACCACATTGCGGCGTACCACGTCCATGCCCACGCCACGCCCCGACAGGTCGGTCGTGGCCGCGGCAGTAGAAAAGCCCGGCTGAAAAATCAGATCGTTGACGGCGTCGTCGGAAAGCTCCTCATCGGCACGGATTAGGCCCTTTTGCACGGCCTTAGCAACAATGGCGTCGCGGTTGAGGCCGGCACCGTCATCGACGATTTCCACCACGATCGAGCCGCCGCGATGAAATGCATCCAGGCGCAAGCTGCCGACGTCGGGTTTGCCTGCGGCGCGGCGTTTGTCCGGTGTTTCCAGGCCGTGATCGATGGCGTTGCGCACCAGATGCACGAGCGGATCGCCGATTTTCTCGAGCACGGTCTTGTCGAGCTCGGTGTGCTCGCCGACCATGTCCAGCTTGACTTGCTTGCCCAGTTTCTGGCTCAGATCGCGCACCAGCCGCGGAAAGCGGTTGAAGACCGAGCCGATCGGCAGCATGCGAATGCCCATCACGCTTTCCTGCAGCGTGCGGGTGTGCCGGGCCAGCTGCGCCAGACCTTGCTGCAGCAGCGCCAGCCGCGTGGGATCGAACTCCTCGCGAAACTGATCAAGCATCGCCTGGGTGATGACCAGCTCGCCCACCAGATCGATCAGGCTGTCGATTTTATCGATGCCGACGCGGACCGAACCGGCATCATTGCTGCTGGCTGCCGCATTTTTGGGCGCGACACTTTGCGTGACCGGTGCGGGCGCAGCGTCGACGGGTTTTGCCGGCGCCGCCGCTTCCTCGGTGGGTGCCGGCGCTTTTGCCGGCGCGCCCAGGGGTTCGATGCTGAGATCGCATTCGTCGTCGACCCATTCGAAAACGGTCGTGATCGCGCCGCGAGCCACCGCGCCGGTCAACTCGATGCGCCAGGCCAGATGACATTCGGACGGCTCGAGCGCGGCCAGTGCCGGCAGGCCATCGAGCTGCGCCTCGACCGCCAGCGTACCCAGTTCGGCCAGTTCACCGATCAGGCGCAACGGGTCGTTACCGCCGGCCAGCATGGTGACGTGTGGCCGAAACTGGATGATCCATCCGCTGGGAGCCGGTGCGGCGGCGGCCTGCGCCGCGATGGCAACCGGCGCGTGGCCGACGGCTGCGGCCAGCTGCTGGCGAAGATCGTGACTCTCCGCATTGGCCAGCGGCTGCGCCGCCTGGGCGCGATCGAACATGCCGCGCAGGCAATCCACCGTGCGCAGCAGCAGCTCGATGGTGGCGCCGTCGATCGCCCGGCGGCCGTCGCGCAATTCGTCGAGCAGCGATTCGGCTTCATGGGTAAAGGCGGCCATGTCCGGAAAGCCGAACGTTGCCGCACCACCCTTGATCGAATGGGCTGCGCGAAAAATGCGGTGTATCAGTTCCGCATCGGCATCGCCCTGATCCAGTGCGAGCAGAGCCGCCTCCATGACGTCGAGGCCTTCCAGGCTTTCTTCGAAAAAGACTTGGTGGAACTGGGCCAGGCTGACCGTGCTCATGGCGTTCTCCGCTCAGCCCAGAACGCGGCGAACGGTCGCCAGCAGCTGCTCGGGATCGAACGGCTTGACCAGCCAGCCGGTCGCGCCCGCCGCCTTGCCTTCCATCTTTTTCTCGGTGTTCGACTCGGTCGTCAGCATCAGGATCGGCACGCCCTTGTATTCCGGCAGCACGCGCAATTCCCGGACCATGCTCAGCCCGTCCATCACCGGCATGTTGACGTCGGCCAGCACCAGGTCGAAGCGCGCGCCGCGTGCTGTTTCCAGCGCAACCTGCCCGTTCTCGGCCTCGCTCACGTCATGGCCGGCGCCGCGCAGGGTAAAGGCCACCATGCCACGCATCGAAGCCGAATCATCTACTGCAAGAATCTTTGCCATCGTTCATCCTCAAGTTCAGGCCGGCATCGCGGCCGGTAATGCCAGGGCCCGGGTCAGACCAAGCCGTTCCGCCGCCTCGCGCAGCGGGGTGCTCACGCCAACCCAGGCGATTGTTTCGCCACGCGCCTGGGCGTCGCGATGAAATGCCGCCAGCAGCTGCAGTGCCGCCGTATCCACACGCTGAACAGCCGTCGCATCCAGCGCGCTCGATGGTGCTGCCAGACACTGCTCACGCAGCGCGGGTAGTCCGGCCATGCGGCAATCGGTGGGCAGATCAATGGTCATTGGCTGCTTGCCTTTCGCGCCGCTTTTGCTGCTGTTGCCCATGCTCAAACCTCGCTGAATCCATCTCTACGTGAGGCTTATCGGCCGCCTCGGCGACAGCTTTAGGCCCGATCGACAGGATTGATTTGCAGCCGACCTCAAGTTCTTGCCGAATCGGCCGATCTTTCCCGGTGATCGCGCGTAGAACGAGAGCTGACGCGATCACTGGCGAAGGAGCCGCGCGTGATCATTCAACCAACGAGCGTCGCCGCACTGACCTGGATCGGTGCTGCGGCCGGTGCAAGCGCCGAGGGTTGGCGTATAGGTAATGTGCTGTCCGCGCGAACGCTTGGTTTCACCGACCAGGGCCTGCTCGTCATGCAGATCGGCGCGATGACAGTGGAAGCCGAAGCACCGGGCACACAGCTGCCGTCGCAGTTTCAGGTGCGTGTGCTCAGCACGGGGTCGCAGCCGCTGCTGGAAATCATCGGTGCCCAGGTCACGCCGGATAGCAGCGTCAATCAGGCCATGCGCGAACGGCTGCCGCAGCAGAACGGCTACGCGCCGCTGCTGGCCACGGTGGCGGCGCTGGCGCAGTGGCCGGTATTGCGCCAGCTGCCTCCCTACGTCCGTAATGCGCTGGCCCTGCTCGAGCACAGCATGAGCAATCCGGACGAACTGGCGACGGGCGATGGGTTGCGGCAGGCGATCGAGCGCAGCGGTCTGTTTCTTGAATCGCAGCTTGCGCAGCCCGGTAGCAGTGGTGCCAGCACGGGCCAGAGCGACTGGAAGGGCGCAATGCTGCGCCTGCTCACCACGTTGAACAGTCAGCCGGAGCTGCGTGATGCCAACAGCGTCAGCGTTGCACCACCGCTGCAATCGCGCGCGATGACGCCGCAAGCGCGTCTGATGCTGCCACCCGAGCTGACCGACAACAGCGAGGCAACGAGCCTGCTGCCGCGTTTGCGCGCCGATGTGCAGGCCGCGCTGGCGCGCCTGGAAGTGGCGCAGCTGGAAGCCAGCAAAGTCCCGGCCTGGATGATCGAAATTCCGGTGCAGGGAAAAGAAGGCGCCGACGTTATTCAGATAAAGCTGGAGCAGCATGACAAGGACAGCGAACAGGCCCAGCACTGGACGCTTGGCTTCGCACTGGACTTACCATCGCTGGGCCCGGTACAGGGCGAACTGGTGTTGCGCGGCCTGCACCTGTCGGTTCGGCTGTGGGCCCAGCAGCGCGAGAGCACGGCGCTGCTGGAGCAACAGTTCGATGACCTGCGTTTGGCGCTTGCCGCCAGCGGCCTGAGTCTGGATCAATTGAGCTGCCAGACCGGAATGCCCCAGGCGGAATCCAGTCGCAGCGCCGTGTTTCTCAAGGCCACCGCATGAGTCAGCCACTGCTACCGCCGCCATCGGCGCAACGCAAGGTTGTGCTGCGCCTGTCCAGCGGCACCGAGGCACAGCCGGCACCGCCAAGCCTCAATGCGGATGAACTGGAAACCTTGCTCGAGCGCGCCCGCGCGCTGGGTTTGCCCCTGCATCACGACGGCCAGATCGCCGCGCTGCTGACGTCGCTGCGCATGAGCAGGGACGTGCCGCCAGTGCTCTACAACGCCGCCGCCGCGGTACTGGCGAGCGTGTATGCCGCCTCGACGGAAAGCTGAGCGGACGTGCTCTGCGCAGCAGCCTGACCTCTGCCGCTCTGCCTTCAGCCGCGGCCGGCGTAGAGGCGCTGTACCAGCTCCGCTTCGTTGCGCGACAGGCCGCAGCGCTCCATCAGCACTTCCAGCGCGCCGCCTTCGCGCGCCAGCTGCTGGGCCAGCTCGTAGTTTTGCGTAACCGGATGCCGGGTCTGGGCGCTTGGTGCCGCGGCAGCCGGCAGCGGTGGCTAACTGGTGACTCGGCGGCTGTGCTCATCGAGCCGGCGCATGCGTTCGTCCAGCGCGTCCAGCCGATGTTCGATCTTGCCCAGGGTACTGGTCATCAACAAGGCGGGCACGGTGTTGGCCTGCGTGATCAGGTCGCGCCGCAGACGGCGTCCCTGATACCAGAGCAGTGCAAAGCCACCGCCTTGCAACAGCACCAGTAAAGTCAGCAATCCCGCCTCAAGCCACACGAGGTAACTCCGGCTCAAGTCGGCACAGTCGCGCTACGTCAAGCAGCGCAACAAAGCGTCCTTGCCAGGCGAGGACCGCCTGCACCGGATCGTCGATCTGTCCCGACCGGCTGGGGGGCGGCGCGTCGACGGCGTCGGGCGTCGGGCGCAGGATGTCGCCAACCGCATCCACGCGCAAACCCACCCGATGGCCTTCATACGCGAACACCACGATGCGCACCGCTTCGGTATCGCCCGGCGGCAGGGTGCGCAGACCAAGACGACGCCGGCCATCGATCAGCGGCACGATGTTGCCGCGCAGCTGGCAGATGCCCAGCAGATCATCCGCTGCGCCGGGCACCGGCGTGGGGACATGATCGTGAATGACTTCACTGACGTGATGCAACGGCGCGGCATAGTGCTGCCCTGCCAGATCAAAGGCCAGCCAGGGCTGCTGCGCGATCGCATCGGCGTGGTAGGGGAGACTCATGCGCTTGGGTTACCTCGGTGGTCCCGCTCCAGCATATCCAGAAGTGCCACGACATCAAGCACAACGCCGCGGCCGCTGTTGTACATGCCGCCAAGCCATGGCCAGCGTCGGCGTTCCGCGCGCGGCACGCGCCAGTCGATTTCCGCGCTGGCGATACGCGAGGTTTCTTCCTCGGTACTGCGACAGGCCAGAGCCCAGCGCCAGCCGTTGAGGACTACCAGCATGTCGGGCGCCGGTTCGCGCAGGTCGTCGGCAAGAAGGCGGCCAAGATCAACCACCCGCACGCGTCGGCTGGTTTTGCCATCGTCGGCGTCTATCGAATCGCCGCAACCCGGCGGCACCAGCAGGATGTCGGCAATTTGATTCGTCGGCATGGCGACCACGATGCTGGCCGCCGTACAGATGAAATAGTCGTTCGTTGGCGGCGGCCATGATGACAATTCCTGCGGTGCCGGGACGGCAGGCGGCAGGGGTACCGGCGTTTCACTGAGCAGATCGTCCAGATAATCGTCGACCGCCTGGAACGCGGGCAGCACGTCGCCGCTCATGCCGAAATCTCGTTGAACTGGCGTCCGCTCGCAAGTAGTTCGCGCAGCAGGGCACGATAGCTGTCGGCGCTTTGCTGGGCCGCCGGCCAGCATGTCAGCGGCTGACCATGCTCCGCCGCTTCGCAAATCTGCGGATCCGCTGCAATGACCTGGCGCGTCACGGCATGGCGGTAGCGTTCGCGCATGGTCATCAGGGAAATACGGCTGTGCAGCGCACTGACGTCGTACATGGTGGGCACGATCGAGTGCGGCAGTACACGCCCCATCGAACGCTCGATCATCTGCATGCTGCGCTGCATGCGTTCGAGCCCATCGAGCGCGAGTGCTTCCGTCTGCGTCGGCATCAACAGCCGCTGCGACGCGGCCAGCGCGTTGATCATCAGCAGCCCGAGCGTGGGTGGACAATCGAGCAGCACATAGTCGTAGACGTTGTTGAGCATGGTCAGGGCATTGGCGAGAATCCGCCCAGTTCCCTTGCGCGTGGCCAGCTGGCGATCGAGCGTTGCCATCGGTGCGGCCGCCGGCAGCAGCCACAGGCCACGGTGACCGGTACTGCGCGCCAGGCTGGCGATCGTCGGCGGATTATGTTCGCGGAACAGCTCGTATACGCTGCCCATGCCGCTGAGATCTTCCAGCGAAAAATAGCCGCTGAGCGACGCGTGCGGATCCAGATCCACCAGCAGCACGCGCATACCCTCTTCGGCGAGCAAGGCGCCCAGCGCAGCGGTCGTGGTGGTCTTGCCCACGCCCCCTTTCTGATTGGCGATAGCCCAGATATCCATACGTCAGTCCTTTGGGTTCGGCATGACCGGATGTGGCCCCGCTGCCATGGTAGGTGCTCCGGCACCTATCGTCACCGGCTGCAGCGGCATCACCGTACCCGTGGCGGTGACCGTTTCGCGCGCAAGCGCCGGGGCTGGCGTGGCGGCAGGAGCGGGTATCGGCGCGGTAACCGGCGGCGAGGTCGCGATGGGCAGCGAAGTGCGGCCATCGGGCACGTCCGGATCGGTATCGGCCGTGTGATTGATTTGGTCAGTGTCGCTATAGAAACGCGTCGATGCATCGCTATTGCTCAGCACAACCACCAGCACACGCCGATTTCGGTTGCGGCCGTCCTGGCTGGCGTTGTCTGCCGAGGGATGGTACTGGCCCCAGCCGACAATACCCAGTCGATCCGGGTCCACGCCGCGGTCGGCAAACAGGCG